>NZ_AULZ01000013.1 GCF_000422545.1 Desulfocurvibacter africanus subsp. africanus DSM 2603 | reverse complement strand
TAGTGCGGATTGCTTTTAAGACGCCCGCTCCGGCGTTGACGGCGCAAGTGAATTGCGCCTACGCCTACGCGGCGGCGAGCCATGCCGAAGCATGGCTCGCAGAGCATTTTCAAAAGCAAAATGCTCTAAAGGAATAGGCTCCCAGGTTAGTTGCACCTGGGAGCCTATTCCATTCAGAGCATGTCTGGACCCTGCCCGATGGCAAGAGACCTCCCGCCTCATCCTCGCACGGGCGGTTTGCCAAGCCGCCCCGGCTTCGCAGGCGGCCTCGGAATGAGACTTTGCCGGAACGCCTCGGGCAAGCCCTCAAGAATTCCGGGCAGCTCGCCCGTGGGCAGCCCGAGCCCTAAAACCTTTGTGACCACCAGGGCCAGATCTTTTGGAGCGTAGCCCTGCACGCTTGCGCGTCGCTCGATCCGAGACAGGAATTCCTCCAAACCGTAATTGGCAGTGGCTGCCTTATCGGGAAACAACTCCTTGAGCCGGTCCGGAAGGTATGCGGCCAGTCTGCGCCGGCTGTCGCGGTCCAGGCGCTCGGCAAGGACGGCTACGACTGCGATGAGAGTCCGCTCGGCTTCTTCCCTCGACCTGCCAGGCATGCGTCGCTCCACCTCGATAACGAACTCGTCATAATTCACCGGTGCCTCCCTGCGCCGCACAGGCGGCGTCACCATAACTTAGCACGGATAATATCAGTTTTTCTGTCGGAATGCATCGCTTCATCCTGTCGGCCGCTGGATTGCGAAGCTGTGGGATTTTCCGCTTGCCGGGATCGGGGTGTTGACTCTCGGCCGCTGGCCGCCCTACGCATGAAGGAGAAGAGCTCCTGCTGCTCCTTCACCCGGAGGCGAGCATGTACGAGGCAGACCAATTCGGGCATGGCCTGCAGGCCATTGTCACGCAGCGGACGCCGCTAGGCGGTGCGGCGCAACACGTTATTTCGAGGAAGAAAGACGCCATATATCGCAGGTCCGGCCCAGGTCTGTGGTTATGGCACATGCGGCGCGGCGATTTCGATGCGGCTTGGACCATGAGCGATGTGGTGCTTGAAGCCCGCCGCGGCACAGCCTGCCAGCACCTTCCCCGCCATGAACAGTGGGTCTGGGACGGCACGCCGCTCGCGGGCCGGCGCGTGCTCGTGCGCTGCTATCACGGCCTGGGCGACACGCTCCAGTTCATCCGCTACGCGCCCCTGGTCAAGGCCGTAGCCCGAGAGGTCATTGTCTGGGCGCAGCCCAAGCTCATCCCGCTCCTGCGCACGGCGCGAGGCATCGACCGGCTCATGCCGCTTCACGACGGCGCGCCCGACGCGCAATACGACGTGGATGTGGAGCTCATGGAACTGCCGCACGTGTTCCGCACGACCTTGCGGGATTTGCCCCGCGAGGTTCCGTACATCCACGCGCAACCGCTTGCGGCTTTCCCTTCTCCGATTGAGCGGCAGAGCGGGCGACTTCACGTCGGCATCGCCTGGCGCTCCGGTGATTGGGACGCGCGCCGCTCGATCCCGTTTGCGCTCATGGCGCGTATCGCGGAGATTCCGGGAATCGTTCTGCACATCCTCCAGTTCGGGTCTGGGCTGGAAGAGCTGCCGGACGGCTTTGGAGTCCTGCACGATGTGAGCGATATTTCCAAGATGGCGGCTGTCGTGCGCGCCCTTGACCTGGTCGTGACAGTGGACAGCATGCCGGCGCACCTGGCGGGCGCGCTTGGAACGCCCGTGTGGACCTTGCTGCACATGGAACCAGACTGGCGATGGATGGCGGGACGGGAGGACAGCCCCTGGTACCCGACCATGCGCCTCTTCAGGCAAGAGCGGCAAGGAGAGTGGGGGCCGGTGGTCGAGCGGGTCAGTGTGGAGCTTTTCCGCCTTCTTAACAGGGGGGCTCCTCGATGCGCTTTAGCGCGGTCAGGGGATTAAGCAGCACGATTTCGCGCCGGCGCATCTCGATCAGGCCTTCCTCTTGGAGCAGTCGGAGCGTCTCGCTCACTGTCGGCTGGCACGATCCGGTCAGGGAGGCGATCTGTTCCTGGGTCAGCGTTACGGGCAGAGCCACGGGCTGCTCCCAGGCCTCCTCGTCGTCCAACAGCGGATAGGCCTGCTGGAGGAGCAGCTTGAGAATGCGCGTGACCACGTCGCTGACCATGAGACCTTCGACCTGCTCGCCCAAGAAGCGCAGCCTGCAACCAAGAATCTGGATAACTCGCTTGGCCAGCGGGTAGTGATCGGCCAGAAGCGCCTCGAAATCCTTGCGCTCTATCTCGAAAATGACCGCCGAGGCGATGGCCTGGGCGCTGGCTTGACGTTGCGCTCCGGTCATTATCTCGGCCAGCCCGAACATCTCGCCTTGCCTACGCAGGAAGACCATGGGCTCTTTACCCTCGACCGTGGCGCGAAAGATGCGCAAGCTTCCGCTCTCCAGGTAGTAGCAGGACGTGCCCGCGTCGCCCGCGTGGAATACGAATTCGCGTTTGCGCAACTCGCGCCGCCGAGCCCTTGCGAGAAAAGCCGCCTTTTCGCGCGGCAAGTCTTCGAAAAAGTCCCGCTCGCGCCAGTGCCATGTCTGGGGCATGGATGAACCTCCGGATTCTAAGGTTACATAGCTCCGGAAGACGCAAGGCGCAATGCCGGAAAGCGAAACGCCGGCGGCCCGGGTATGCACCCTGGGCCGCCGGTCGTGCGGGGAAAGCCAGCAGACCGGGCAGGGAGGCCGTGTTCCTCCCCTGCCCGCGCTGCCTACTTGTCCATGCGGTTACGGTACTTGAAGGTTTCCTCGTTGCCGTGGATGTCCACGCACTTCCAGGTGATCGAGTTCTTGCCCATGAGGGGCGTCAGCCTGGCCAAGTGGTAGCCGAGCTGATAGGGCACGCGCGTCTCGATGGCGTTTCTGGGGCAGGCCTTGGTGCAGGACATGCAGTCCCAGCAGTCGCGCAGGCTGCGGCAATGGGACTTGCCGTCTTCGCCGACGTACATGAGGTTGCCCGGGCAGGCCTCCTCGCAATGGGATTCCTCGCGGCCTTCGCAACCGTTGCACTTCTTGGGGTCAATTCTGGGCGGCATTGTCGGACCTCCTCGCTTGTCTAGTTCTTGTCCGGCAGGCTGGGCGCTTTGCGGTCACCTGGCACGATCTGCTCGTAAGGTCTGGTGAAGCACTCTATCTCGCCGGTTTCCATATTCTTGCGTGTTTCCACGAAGCAGTCATAGGCCGGGTCGGTGTCGGGATAGTCCGAACGCGTCTGCCAGCCCTGCCAGCGGGTCTCCTTGCGACCCTTGAGGTGATGGCAGAGCACCTCGGCCACGTCGATGCGGTCGATGACGTCATGACAGAGCATGAGTTCGTGCAGGTCGCCGGCCTTGAGGTGGCACACCTGGTCCCTGAGCATCTTGATGTGCCGCAGGGCGTAGTCGAGGCGCTCCTCGTTGGTGCGGTAGAACTGCGAGGTGCCGCCGGCATACTCATCCATGAGCCGCTGTAGCCGTTCCTCCATCTCCACGGAGCTTACGCCGTCGTAGTCGCCTCCGCGCAGCAGTGGTGCGAATACGCGCTCTATCTCGGTTTTCAGCTGGGTCTGGTCGATCTCGGGCAGTTCGACCCTGTTCTCGGCGATGTACTTGAGCGCCCCGCGCGTGGCGAGCTTGCCCTCGGCCGCGCAACCGCCCACGAATTTGTTCGGATTGCCGCCGGCCGTTTCTCCGGCCGCGAACAGGCCAGGCACGGTGGTCATGCGGCCCATGTCCACCCAGAAGCCGGATTGCGTGTGACCGCCGATGATGTACGGGTCCGAACCGTAGATCTCGATGGGATCCTTGGTGATGTCCTGACCGCGCGCGGCGAGGAAGAGCACGAAGGAGGGCCGCTCGTTCAGGTAGTCGATCTTGAGTTCCTTGACCTTGTCGGCCGTGAGGTGGCGGGTGTCGCAGTATGTTGGTCCGCGTCCGGCCAGCCATTCCTCCATGGGTGCGTTGGCGCGGATGTAGCGCGGAGACTTGTCGCCGCCCAGGTGTGCGTAGTGCTTCTGGAGAACCCGCTCGCCCTTGGCGTTGATGACCGCGGACTTATAGCCCACGGAGATGGTGTCGATGGGACCGCAGAAGTCCTTGGAGCGCGTGGCCACCCAGCGCTGTTCCATGGAGGTCATCTCCGCGCCCTGGCGTATGCCCATGGCATAGCCCGTGCCCACGTTGTAGGGGCACATCCAGGTCTGGTGGTGTGAACTCGTCGAGTCGGCCGTGTACGACTTATACAGGCCGCATGCGCCGCCCGTGGCCACGATGGTCGCCTTGGCGCGGAATACGTAGAATTTTCCGTCGCGCACGCCGAAGCCCAGCGCGCCCACGCAACGGCCGTCCTCCATGAGCAGGTTGGTGGCAGTGACGCGGTTATGCACCTCGTCGGAGTTCTCCAGGGCCTTCTCGGCCATGATGGGCTTGAGCTGCTCGCCGTGAACCGAGATGTCCCACTGGCCGCGATACTTGATCTTGCCGTTCTCGTCGCGCAGAATGGGCAGTCCCCAGCGTTCCAGATCATCCACGGCTTCGTTCAGCTCCTCGGCGTTGGACAGGCAGAGGTCCTCGCGGATGGGCCCGCCGCCAACCTGCGATCGGCTCCAACGCACGAGGTCCTCGGGCGTCTTGCCCTCGGGGATGTATGTGTTGATGGCGTCCATGCCGGCCGAGCACGCGCCCGAGCGCTTGATCTCGGCCTTCTCCATGATGACGACCTTGCAGTTCGGGTCGAGCGTCTTGGCCTCCACGGCCGAGAAGCAGCCCGCATTGCCGCCGCCGATGATGAGCAGGTCGGCGTCCACGACCACGGTCTCCACGTCGGCCAACGCCTTGGGCAATTCCTTTATGGCCCGTCTCGCCATGTGATCCTCCTTATGTTCTTTGCTGCGGCCATCCCTGCGGGCGGCCGCGAGTGCGGGGTGATGCGTCGTCCTTGGGAGTCAAGCTAACAAAGTGCCGAGATAAAACTATCGCCTGGGCTATTAACGAATGAAAGATGCTTAAAAGGCAGGCCGTCTGACCGGGAGAAAGTAACTCGGTCAAGGCGGCCTGCCGGATACGGAGTGAATCGGAACGCTTGCTGCTAAGCTTGCTCGTTCGGTGCTTCTAGCCGCTCGGCTAGAACGGCCAGGGCGCGGTGGGATCCCAGACAGGCAGGCCCATGAGAGCGTACCAGGGGGCCATGACGACCAGGCCGTAAGCCATGGCGATGAGGATGCACACCCAGCCGGCCTTGGCGTAGTCGGCCGTGCTGAAGGTCTCGGAGCCGTAGGCGATGACCGCGGCCGTGATCTGCGTGGGCAGGATGTAGGCGTAAGTGTCCGTGTCCGAGACGAGCAGGGTGAAGGCCACGGGGTGCAGGCCCAGCATGGGGGCCATCTCGAACAGGATCGGGGCCAGCATGGCCACGGCAGCTACGTTGGAGAGCATGCCGATGCGGATGATATGAGTGCCGGCCATAAGGGCCAGGATGATGCCCCACCAGGGCAGGCCGATGACCGAGTGGTGGATGATGTCGGACAGCCAGCCGGCCAGGCCCGACTTTGTCATGGCCGAGGTCATGGTGATGGCGCCGCCCAGGAGCAGGAAGGTGCCCCAGATGGTACGGTCCTGGATGGCCTTCCACTTGAATGGGAACAGGCCGGGGCTGAACAGGACGATGATGCCCACGAGGCCGATGACGCCGAGCTGGTAGCTGTGCAACTGGAAAATGGGGCTGCCCTTGCCCATCATGAACAGGAGCGCGATGCCCGCGAACAGGGTCAGCAGGAGCCATTCGGGCTTGGTCATTTTGCCCAGGGCCTTGTGCTGCTCGCGAATCTTGGCGTGGCCGCCGCCGATCTCCACGCCCTTGGTTTTGAAGTGGTGGCGCACCCACCACTGGGTGAGAGCGAACATGCCCAGGTAGGGGAACTGGAGCAGGGCCCAATCGAGGTAGCCCAGGTTGCGGAAGCCGTTGTTTTCGAAGATGCCGATCATGATCAGGTTCGGCAGGTGGGCGGTCATGATGAACACGCCGCAGATCATGGTGCCGTATACCAGGGACTGGATGACGATGGCCTTCTTGGCCTCCTGCTCGCGCGGGCTGTCGCCGAGCAGGTCGGTGATGCCCTTGACCACGGGCAACAGGGTCGCGGCGCGGGCGTTGGCCGCCGGGATGAGGAAGGCCAGGATGATGTTCACGCCGAACATGCCCCAGATGACCCGGCCCACGTTGGAGGCCTTGATCTTGTCCAGCACGCCCAGAGCGATGCGCCGGTCGAGCTTGAGCAACTGCATGAACGCGCCCACGAAGAAAGCGAACAGGCACAGCCAGACCACGTGGCCCGTGAAGCCCGAGAAGACTGTGGCCATGGGCGGCTTGCCGTTGGCCCAGGGAATGCCTTGGGTCAGGATGAGCAGCGTGGGCACTGAGATGCCGGTAATGCCCACGGGCATGGCCTCCGAGACCCACATGACGCTGGCCCAGACCACGATGGCCAGCACGGCCATGCCGTTGGCCGATAGCCCCTCTGGCCTGGGGAACACCCACAGGATGAGGAAGAACAAGGCCCAGGCGGCGATGAAGCCCCCGAGCACGCGCGTGGGGTTCTTGCCGGTCTCGCGGATGTTATCGATGATGTACCCCAAGACGCCCCCGCCGCCGCTGGAGGTTGCCATACGCCCTCCGCTTTCTACTGACTCTGCGACGATTCGATCGCTACTCATGACTGACTCCTCGTGCAATTAGACCTATGTTCCTCATGCCTCTATCCTCGTGGCCGGAGTGTAGCCGCGGAATTTGCGTGGCGACGGCCCTCTCGACCTTTCCAGGCGTGGAAGACTGATGTTCGCGGCGAGGCCATAAGCGGTGGTTCACCTGCGGACGGAATGCCTATTCCACATTGTGAGGGAAGGAACTATCGGCGGGGCGATATAATGGAGCTCTTTGGTAGATAATTGGGCAGGGCTTTGAAAAGCGAAAGGCCGGCCCCTTGCGGGACCGGCCTTTCTAATGATGAGCCGATGGTTGGCTGGTAGCCTAGTACATGCCGCCCATGCCGCCCATGCCGCCCATGCCGCCGGGCATGGCGGGGGCGCCCTTGTCTTCCTTGGGCTTCTCGGCGATGGCGCACTCGGTGGTCAGCAGCAGGCCGGCCACGGAGGCGGCGTTCTGCAGGGCGATGCGCGTGACCTTCTTGGGGTCGATGACGCCGGCCTTGATGAGGTCTTCGTACTCGCCGGTGGCGGCGTTGAAGCCGTAGCCGTCCTTGCCGCCCTCACGGACCTTCTCCACCACGATGGAGCCTTCCATGCCGGCGTTGTTGGAGATCTGGCGCAGAGGCTCCTCGATGGCGCGACGAACCAGGGCCACACCGGCGGACTCGTCGTCGTCCACGGTCTTCACGTTCGCCAGGACCTTGGCGCAACGCACCAGGGCCACACCGCCGCCAGGCACGATGCCCTCTTCGACGGCAGCGCGGGTGGCGTTCAGGGCGTCCTCGACGCGGGCCTTCTTCTCCTTCATCTCCACTTCCGTGGCAGCGCCCACGTTGATGACGGCCACGCCGCCCACGATCTTGGCCAGACGCTCCTGGAGCTTCTCGCGATCGTAGTCGGAGGTGGTCTCATCGATCTCGCGGCGGATCTGGGCCACGCGGGCCTTGATGTCCTCGGCCTTGCCGGCGCCGTCGACGATGGTGGTGTTCTCCTTGTCAATCGAGACGCGCTTGGCGCTGCCCAGCTGATTGATGGAGATGCTCTCCAGCTTCACGCCCAGGTCCTCGGAGACCACGGTGCCGCCGGTGAGGATGGCGATATCCTGCAGCATGGCCTTGCGGCGCTCGCCGAAACCGGGAGCCTTGACGGCCACGGTGTTCAGGGTGCCGCGCAGCTTGTTGACCACCAGGGTGGCCAGGGCCTCGCCCTCGATGTCCTCGGCGATGATGACCAGCGGCTTTCCGGCGCGGGCCACCTGCTCGAGCACGGGCAGCAGGTCCTTCATGTTGGAAATCTTCTTCTCATTGATGAGAATGAGCGGCTCGGCCATCTCGCAGACCATCTTCTCGGGGTCGTTGACGAAGTAAGGCGAGAGGTAGCCGCGGTCGAACTGCATGCCTTCGACCACGTCGAGGGTCGTCTCCAGGCCCTTGGCCTCCTCGACGGTGATGACACCTTCCTTGCCAACCTTGCCCATGGCGTCGGCGATGATGTTGCCGATGGTGGGATCGTTGTTGGCAGAGATGGTGCCGACCTGGGCGATTTCTTTCTGGTCGCGGGTGGGCTTGGTCATCTTGGCCAGCTCCGCGACAATGGCCTCGACGGCCTTGTCCACGCCACGCTTGATGGCCATGGGATTGCGGCCGGCGGCCACGAGCTTGACACCCTCGGTGAACACGGACTGGGCCAGGATGGTCGCCGTGGTGGTGCCGTCGCCGGCTACGTCGGAAGTCTTGGAGGCGACTTCCTTGACCATCTGGGCGCCCATGTTCTCGAACTTGTCCTCAAGCTCGATTTCCTTGGCCACGGTCACGCCGTCCTTGGTGATGGTCGGAGCGCCGAAGCTCTTCTCGATGACCACGTTGCGGCCCTTGGGTCCGAGGGTCACCTTGACGGCATTGGCCAGCTTGTCCACTCCACGCTTCATCTTCTCGCGGGCACGAGCATCAAAAAGTATTTCTTTGGCAGCCATTCTATAATCTCCTTGTCGAATTCAGTTCGTTACTCAAAGCAGTCGCTACTCGATGATGGCCAGGATGTCGTCCTCGCGCATAACGAGGAACTCATCGCCGTCAACCTTGATCTCGGTACCGGCGTACTTGTTGAAGAGCACTTTGTTGCCCTTTTCAACGTTCATTTTGATCTTCTCGCCCTTGTCGCTGGTCTTCCCGGGACCCACGGCGATAACCTCACCCTTGATGGGCTTCTCCTTGGCGGAGTCGGGGATGATGATGCCGCCCTTGGTCACTTCTTCGGACTCAAGGCGCTTGACCAGAACACGGTCGTGCAGGGGTTTGAGCTTCATGTGTCGATACCTCCGAGTACTTCTAGATGACTTTTCTGGTGGACTGTTAGCACTCTCTCGAGAGGAGTGCTAATCCGAAGCGGGTTTAACCCCTTCGGATTTTTTTAGCAAGTCCTCAACACGATTCGAGTGGGAACAATAAGACTACTTGCCAAGTTGTCAACGCGAGGTGCTAAAAAATTTGTTTAAAAAAATAGGTGGGCTGAACGAGACTTTAAAGCCGCAGAGTCGTTTGGCTGAGTCGTTTGTATGTTGGCGGCCACAAGCACACGAGGGAAGCGTGCGACGCGTGGCGGTGCGTTAAGCACTCGATCACGGCGCCCTGTCGAGAGGCGCATGAAAAAAGCCTGCGGCTTAATACCATCCTCCGGCTCACCATCGGCAAAGCCGGTCCCGCGAGAGGCCAGCCTTTCTGTGAAACTTAGAGCAACTCGCATTTGAGGTGTATGCCTCAGAGAAACGCCGCCTTTCTCAAAGGATTATGTCGGCCTCCGACGCAATGCGGCTTTGGGGATACCCGCCTCGCAGGGCACGCTGGCCTGACACAGGCCGCAGCTGCTCACACGCTCGCCGAGCTGTTCGCGTTCGACAAAGAGTTCAGTGGTCCCTCGGATGTATGCGTGGCAAGCGACCTTATCATGCCCGGCTTCGCTGATGGCTCCGGCAGGACAACGCCGTATGCACACCCCGCACTTGCCCGTGGCCGCATGCAGGCACCACTCGTTGTGCCGCGTGTAAGGCCTGATTGTGGCCGGGATGTCGATGCGCGCGACCACGCTGCCCACGCGCACGGCCTTGCCCCGGGGCGTTATGAGGCCATCCGACAGGCCGAAGGTGCCAAGGCCGGCCACGTGAGCCGCGTGCCGTTCGGACCAGCGCGAGGCGAAGCCGTATTTCGGAGACTCCATGCGCGACCACTCGGGCAGAAGCGACGGTGCGCAGGCCGGATGATGCCTGCTGATCAGTTCCCGAACGACCTCGGCGCGCAAGCGCTCGTTGATCCGTTCGCCATGCAGGCGCACCTTGCTCCAGCGCAGGCTTGGCATGCCGCTGGACTTGCGGTGGTCCGCGCGGGTAGCCGCCGTCTGGGGCAGAATCCAGGATATGACCGTCAGGTCGCTTGGTTCGGCCGGATCATGGGGAAAGGCCAGGGCATAAGCCTCGGCCGGCGTCCACAAAAACGGGCCGATGTCCTGCTTGAGAAAATCCCATAGGGGATCGTCGCCGCGGGCAAAACCCACCAGGGGCTCGGCAAAGGCCGGTTCGCCCTCATCGGAAAGGTCCGGCGAGATGCGGTTGAAGGCCGGATCGGCCAGCCGCTCGATAATGAAAGCTTCTATCCAATGCATGGCGTGCTCCCACTACTCGTCATTATGCGCCGCTTATGTACCTCAATCTTAGGATTCGACACATTTCTTACGGCAAGCAGACCGCCCGCACAATGCCGAAGAGGGTCCACCCCGAAAAGACGGTGATCCCTGGCGGCGCATGATCACTGGGGTAATTGTCCGAGTCGCGTTTTGAGTATATCAAGCCGAATCTAGAGCAGATTGCTTTTATGACGCCCGCTCCGGCGTTGACGGCGCAAGTGAATTGCGCCTACGCCGAAGCTAGCGGCAAGCCATGCCGACGCATGTCTTGCAGAGCATTTTCAAAAGCAAAATGCTCTAAACACGAAACGGAGGCAACATGGAGCCGCGCATCAGCTTAATCACTCTCGGCGTATCCGATCTGGCCCGCAGTCGAGCCTTCTACGAACAGCTCGGCTGGCAAGCGTCCGCGGCCAGCAACGAACACGTCACCTTCTTCCAGGCTGGCGGCATGGCTCTGGCGCTCTACAGCCGCAAGGCCCTGGCCGAGGATGCGAAGCTGCCCGATGGCGAGTGCGCCTTCGGCGGCATCACCCTGGCCTACAACGTACGCGACAAGGCCGAAGTCGCGGCAGTATTGACGGAGGCCGAAACTGCCGGCGGACACATCCTCAAGCCTGCGCAGGACGTGTTCTGGGGCGGCCATTCGGGCTACTTCGCCGATCCCGACGGGCACCCCTGGGAAGTGGCCTGGAACCCGTTCTTCACCTTGGACGAGCGCGGCAATCTCATTCTGCCCTGATCGCCGACTTTTGATTTTAAAGCATTTTGCATTTCAGACGCTCCCTTCGGCGTTGACGGCGGAATTACATTCCGCCTACGCCTACGCGGCGGCAAGCCATGCCGACGCATGGCTTGCAGAGCATTTTCGAAAGCAAAATGCTCTAATACCCAGCCGGCATTGCGTGCTAACGTGGATCGATGGCCATCTCTGCCGCCTTGGCCTGCGTGCGTCTTTAGGCTAAGCAGGAGCGCCATAACTCTGTGCTTGAAGGTGCTTCCATGCTCCACGGTGGCAATCTGCGCGAACTGGCCCGACAAGCGGGCTGCGACCAGTCCGAGATCATCGACTTCTCGGCCTCCATGAATCCTTTGGGACCGCCGCCGTGGCTGCGCGGCGTCATCTCAAGGCATGTGGAGGCCCTGGTCCACTACCCTGACCCGGACTGCTCGGGGCTGGTGGAAGCGGCCTGCCACCGTTACGGGGTACGACCCGAGGAAGTCGTTTGCGGCAACGGCACGAGCGACATCCTGGCCGTGCTTCCTCGCATCGCTGGACTGGAGCGGGCCATCGTGCCCGTGCCATCCTATGCCGAGTACGAGCGGGCCTGCCGTCTGGAAGGCCTTTCCGTGGAGCGCCTGGATCTCCTGGCCGAGGAAGGCTTCGCCCTGCCCTGGAACCGCTTGGAAGCCTCCCTGGCTGCCGGCCCGGCCCTGGTCTACATGGGCCAGCCCAATAATCCGACAGGCCGTACTTTCCAAGCTTCTATGCTGCGCGATCTAGCCGGCCGCCATCCCGACTCGCTGTTCCTGGTGGACGAAGCCTTCGCGGACTTCGTGGCCGGGCTGGATCGACTCACCCGGAATTGTCACGAACTCGACAATACCGAGGGGGGCCGGGGGAAATCATTTCCCCCGGCCGCCGGAGGCACTCTTAGCCCTTCCCCCCTAGCCCCAGGAAGCCGGCCGGCCAATGTGCTGACCCTGCTCTCGCTGACCAAGTTCCATGCCATGCCCGGCCTGCGCCTGGGGCTGGCCATGGCCGAACCGGAGCTGGCCGCCAAACTGCGCGAGCGGCTGCCGCCTTGGTCGGTCAACAGCTTGGCCCTGGCCGTAGGCACCCGCGCCCTGACGGACGAGGACTACGCTCGACGCAGCCTGGAAAAGTCCACGGCCCTGCGGCAGGCCCTGTTTGCCAGACTCTCGTCTTTGCCCGGCCTGACGGTCTTCCCCGGCGAAGCCAACTTCCTGCTCTGTCGCGTGGACAAGCCCGGCCTGAGCGCGCAGGACGCCTTTGAGCATTGCCTGCGGACCAGGGTCGCCATACGGCGCTGCCACACCTTTCCCAGCCTGGACGGCCGCTATTTCCGTGTGGCCGTGCGTAGCGAGGAGGACAATGCGCGCCTGATCCAGGCCCTGGCCGGATTCGTGGGCGTCAATGCAACCAGGACCAAGCGCCGCACACCGGCCATCATGGTCCAGGGCGCCAGCTCCAATGCGGGCAAGTCCTTGCTCGTGGCAGCCCTGTGCCGCATCTTTCTGCAGGACGGTCTGTCGCCCGCTCCGTTCAAAGCCCAGAATATGTCCCTCAACTCCTTCGTCACGCCCGCAGGCTGCGAGATCGGCCGAGCCCAGGCCCTGCAGGCTCAAGCCTGCCGCCTGCCGCCCGACGCGCGAATGAACCCGGTGCTGCTCAAGCCCTGCTCGGACACGGGCTCGCAGGTCATCGTCATGGGCAAGCCCGTGGGCAACATGCGTGTGGCCCAGTACGTGGCCTACAAACCCAAGGCCTGGGAGGCCGCGCGACAGGCCTATGACGCCCTGTCCGCCGAAGCGGGGATCATGGTCCTGGAAGGCGCTGGCAGTCCGGCAGAGGTCAATCTCAAGCACCACGACATCGTGAACATGGCCATGGCCCGCCATGCGGGAGCAGCCGTGCTGCTGGTTGCGGACATCGACCGAGGCGGAGCTTACGCTTCCCTGGCCGGGACCATGGACTGCCTGGAGGAATGGGAGCGCGGACTGGTCAAGGGCTATGTGCTCAACAAGTTCCGGGGCGACGCCTCGCTGCTGGCTCCGGCCAACGACTGGCTGCTCGAATCCACGGGGCGGTCCGTGCTCGGCGTTGTGCCGTACATCAAGGACCATGGCCTGCCCGAGGAGGACTCGGTGAGCTTCAAGTCCGGCCAGTGCCTGCGTCCGCCCGAAGGCCCGCGCGAGCTGGATATCGCGGTCATCGACCTGCCGCACGTGTCCAACTTCACGGACCTGGACGCCCTGGGCCTGGAGCCCGACGTGGCCGTACGGCTGGTACGGACCCCTGATATGTTAGGCAGACCAGACGCCATCATCCTGCCCGGCAGCAAGAACACGCCGGGGGATTTGGCCTTCCTGCGCGCCAACGGCCTGGCCGAAGCCGTTCGGGCTCTGGCCGGCAGAAGCGTCATCGTAGGCCTATGCGGTGGATACCAGATGCTCGGGACCGAGGTGCGCGACCCGCTTGGCCTGGAGCGCGAAGCAGGCGCCGTGGAAGCAGGGCTTGGATTGCTGCCGCTGCGCACGGAACTGCTGGCGAACAAGATCCTGACCCAGGTCAACGGCACGCATGTGTCCAGCCGCCAAGCAGTGCGCGGCTACGAGATCCACCACGGCCGCACCGAGGCAGGCGACGGCGGATGCGTCCCGGCCATCACGGCAACGGATGGAACAGTGCTTGGGCTGGGGCGTGGAGATGGTTTGGTCTGGGGGACGTATCTGCACGGGGTGTTCGACGCTGACGGATTCCGGCGCGCCTTCCTGAACGACTTGCGCGGACGCAAGGGCCTGCCGCCGCTGACCAGCTCCGACACGCGCTACGACATCGAACCTGCTTTGGACAGATTGGCTGCTACAGTACGCGCAAGCCTGGATATGCAAAAAATCCGGGAGTTCCTCGACATCTGAATCGACATGAACACAACTCACGCCATCCCGCACCCTAACCAGCAAGGGAAAACGACCATGCGGGCCAGGAAAGCCTGCCCACATGAAAATGAAGACCATTCAGAGTAATACTTAGGCTTTGTTCGATTACTATGGAGTTGGAAAGACAAAGGGCAGACTTTTCAAAAAACTGCCCAGGCGCATCCAATGCGCGCTCAACGCGTCAACCAGGGCTACATCCAGTCGAACGACACCCCAGGGACCCAAGGGGAAGCCATTCACGGCTTCCTTCTTGCGCGGCTACTTCTTGGCACGCCTCTCCCACAACCGCATTTCCTTCATCTTCTTGCGACGTTCACGCTGCAGGCTCTTACATACCAGCGGCATGTTATGCGGGTAGCCCCACTTGTCTCGATATTCATCAGGTGTCAGCCCGTATTTGATCAAATGCCGCTTAGTCAACGTCTTAAAAGAGCAGCCGCATTCGAGGCATGTGATGGACTTATCGCGCACGGCCTTCTTGGGATCCGTGACTGCCTCCTGAGGTTCGCCATTACCGTTGCCTTCAGTTTCCATGAAACCATCGCCAACGTTCCTGATGCCTTCTGCTAGCTTCATGACCATGGAAGTGATCTCTTCCTCGGTCATGTTTCTCACGCTCGCCTGTGCTTTGACTATCTCCAATGCTTCCTTCAGGTACTCATCCATTAAGGCAGCCTCCGTTGTATTTCGCCATCACCTACCATGGTTCAACTACGTGTCAAAGACTTTTTTACCATTGCGCTGCTACTAGCTTAGTAAGCCTCAGCCCGTTCAAATTCCGCATGCATTTACAATACAGCCTCGACAGTCGCGTTACTGGTTACTTGAGCTCAATCTCGTTTCGCTGACGATTTTCGAACGCATGACCGTCTCTACTGACAACTAGACATCTCCTGCAGGGCTGCCATAGTCATACCACGTCGAGCCATGTGGATTGGTCACGCCGGGGAGCTTCGGCCGTAACCGCGCAGGAGCCAGTGCAGTCAACCAGGCCGCGCATGCAATACGGGCACGCCATCGCATGGCCACATCAGACGCATGGTGTCCTGAGTCAAGGAAACACCGCAAGGCTGGGCGTTCAGGCTATTTTACGGTCCAGACTTGGAGCTATGTGCTTGGCTGACGGGAACGTTCAAGGCTGGGTACCACATAACGCGGCAAAACCCGGATCAGAAGTTGGCAGGACCGCGCGGCATGACTGCTCCGTCTGAACGACACCGTTTTGCAAATGAGCAGGCATGATTGGTGTGCTGTCTGGCAATAGCATCAGAGGAAATAAGAACTAGAGCAGATTGCTTTTAAGACGCCCGCTCCGGCATTGACGGCGCAAGTGAATTGCGCCTACGCCTACGCGGCGGCAAGCCATGCCGACGCATGGCTTGCAGAGCATTTTCAAAAGCAAAATGCTCTAAGGCGGAGAGCCCTGACGGCTCGTGCGACGGACGAGAACGCGTCTCGATAGCGAGAGTGTTCCAAGTAGGCGCGAGCACTTTTTCCTGGTGGATTCTTCAAAGCAAAGTCGGACAACTCGGCCTTCAGCCCAATGGGCATGGGCCTCGGACCTTCAGTCAAGCAGAGGTGGGATAGGCGCAGCTAGGCTCAATTGACCTCTAGCTGAAAGATGATCCTCGCGGGAATTGCCGGTGAGCCAATGCCCTTCCCGATTCTTGTGTCAGAGGATCTTGAGCAGATTCCTCTTAAGACGCCCGCTCCGGCGTTGACGGCGCAAGTGAATTGCGCCTACGCCGAAGCTAGCGGCAAGCCATGCCGACGCATGGCTTGCAGAGCATTTTCAAAAGCAAAATGCTCTAAGTCGCGAACCTGAGCCGGCCCTTGCCCAGCAGGTCGTGCAGGTGGAGCATGCCTAGCAGCACTCCGGTGTCGTCCACCACGGGCAGCACGGTGATCTGGTGTGCTTCCATGATGTCCATGGCTTCGGCTGCCTTGCCTTCAGGGCGCAAAGTCTTGGGCGATTTGACCATGACTTCGGCCACGGCACGATGCATGTCCAGACCATTGCTCATGGCCAGACGGCGCACGTCGCCGTCCACGAAAATACCCTGCAAACGCCCCTGGCGGTCCACCACTGCCACCATGCCCAGCCGGCCGCGGTTGAGTTCGGCCATTGCCGCGCCCAGGTCCGAGCCTGCGCCCACCACGGGCAGGTTGCGCGTGTGCATCATGTCGCCGACCTTGCGGGACAGGCGTTGCCCCAGCGCGCCGCCGGGATGGCACATGCGAAAATCCGCCTCGGTAAAGGGCTTGCATTGCAGCAGACACACGGCCAAGGCATCGCCCACGGCCAGAGTTGCCGTGGTGCTTGCAGTGGGAGCCAGATTCAGGGGGCAGGCCTCGCGCGCAACCTTGGCCTGCACGACCACATCGGCCAGCCGTCCCAGTGTGGAGTCGCGGTTGCCGGTGATGGCCACGACCTGTGCGCCCATGGCCTTCAGGCTGGGCACAATGGCGTTTAGTTCGTCGGTCTCGCCGGAGTTGGACAAGGCCAGCACTACGTCGCCGGGACGGATCATGCCCAGGTCGCCGTGCGCGCCTTCAACCGGATGCAGAAACGCGGCGGCCGTGCCCGTGCTGGACATGGTGGCCGCGATCTTGCGGCCCACGAGGCCGGACTTGCCCAGACCCGAGACGATGACTCGGCCATGGCAGGCCGCCAGCATCTCCACGGCCAGGGCAAAACTCTCGTCCAGGCCGTCCCGGACCTGCGACAGCCCCTCGATCTCGATATCCAGGACTTCCTTGGCCAGGGCCAGCCAGTCACGCTTGGCGATAGGATCGTTCATGCCTAAACAGTCTCCGCTCTACCAGGACAGGGCCACATCGTCCTCCAGGCACAGCTTGCACGCGCCCGGAGCCGGATCGATGGGATAATTGCCGTCGAAACAGGCCTTGCAGTAATCGTCCTTGTGGCCCACGGACTCCATGAGGCCGGGGATGGTCAGGTAGTGCAGGCTGTCCAGGCCGATGAAACGGGCAATGTCCTCGACCTTGTTGTTGGCCGCGATGAGCTCGCCCTTGGAGGAAAAGTCGATGCCGTAGAAGCACGGATTCGTAATGGGCGGGCAGGACACGCGCATGTGGATCTCGCGCGCGCCCAGCTCGCGCAATTTCTTAACGCGCGTGCGAATGGTCGTACCGCGCACGATGGAGTCCTCGACGATGAGGATGCGCTTGCCCTTGATCATGCTGCGCACGGGATTCAGCTTGATGCGCACGCTGAAGTCGCGCATGTCCTGCGAGGGCTGGATGAACGTGCGGCCGACATAATGGTTGCGGATCATGCACAGTTCCAGCGGCAGGCCCGAGCACTGGGAATAGCCGATGGACGCATAGTTGCCCGAATCCGGGAAAGGCATGACGAAATCGGCGTCCACGGGCGCTTCCTTGGCCAGGATGCAGCCCATGAGCTTGCGCTTTTCATAGACCACTTCGCCGAAGACCAGGGAGTCGGGCCGGGCGAAGTAGATGAGTTCAAAGATGCACTGGCGCTTGGGCTCGGTCTCCGCCAGGGACAAGGAGCGCACGCACTTGTTCTCGATGACCAGCATCTCGCCGGGCTTGATCTCGCGCAGGTACTCGGCCTCCAGCAAGTCGAAGGCGCAGGTCTCGGAAGCGATGACGTAGGAGTCGGCCACGCGGCCCAGGGACAGCGGCCGGAAGCCGTGCGGATCGCGCACGGCGATGAGCTTGTCGTCAACCAGGATGAGCAGCGAGTAGGAGCCCTTGACCTTGGAGCAGGCCATGGCAACGGCCTTTTCGAGGGACCCGTGCGAGTTCAGGTAGCGGGCCATGAGGTGCACGAAGACCTCGCTGTCCATGGTCGTCTGGAAGATGGAGCCGGAGTTTTCCAGTTCCTTGCGCAGCTCCATGGTGTTCACGAGGTTGCCGTTGTGCGCTATGGCCACATGGCGGTTGCCGAAGCGCACAAGGAACGGCTGTGCGTTGCGTAAAAGCGACGCGCCCGTGGTGGAGTAGCGCACATGACCAACGGCGATGTTGCCCTTGAGCTCCTTGCCCAGATGGCGCTCGTTGAACACGTCGGCCACCAGGCCCATGCCCTTCTGCTCGCGGATGAGAGTCCCGTCCCAGGTCACGATGCCGGCGGATTCCTGGCCTCTGTGCTGCATGGCGTAAAGGCCGAAATAAGCCATGCGCGCGGCCTCGGTGTGGCCGTAGATGCCGAAGAGTCCGCAGTATTCACGCTTCATTGAAAATCCCTGCGCTGCTTCATGAGCAGGAAACTCGCCCTGTTTAAAACAAACAAAACTGCCAGCGGAGTCAGGCGGGCAGACTCGACTCTAGCTTCGCCCCTCGCGCATGAGCAGATTCCAGATAAACGCAATGGCCGTCAGTCCGAGATATACCCACATCGCCCGCCGTAACTTCCGACGAATCTCGATCCTTATGCCTTCCAGGCTGCGCCGGCCGGCGAAGTAGTCCGCCGCATACATAAGGACCGATACGGCGATGTACAGGAGGAGCAGGGCTCCGGTGATCTTTAGCAGGAACATGTGCTCCCTGCCCTCCGTATTCTATAAAATCACATGGGGCCGAGGGAGCGCTCGCTCCCCCG
Source organism: Desulfocurvibacter africanus subsp. africanus DSM 2603 (assembly GCF_000422545.1). NCBI lineage: Bacteria > Pseudomonadati > Thermodesulfobacteriota > Desulfovibrionia > Desulfovibrionales > Desulfovibrionaceae > Desulfocurvibacter > Desulfocurvibacter africanus. The sequence goes on along the minus strand of NZ_AULZ01000013.1, from coordinate 125,731 downwards.
GCCGCCGAAGGCATTTTACCTTTTGCGATGAACAGCGGCTACGCTTGGTAATACTCCTGCAGGCTACGCACGCCAAGCTCGCTCTTGCGCAACTCCTGCACCGCCTGGGCCACGGCGGCCGCGCCGGAGATGGTCGTGGTGTACGGAATGCCGTACAGGAGCGTGGCCTGGCGCAGTTCCTTGGAATCCTGCACGGTCTTCTTGCCCGAGGCCGTATTGATGACCAGTTGGACCTGCTTGTTCTTGATGAGATCCACGATGTTCGGACGGCCCTCATAGACCTTGAGCACGGTCTCGGCCTGGATGCCGTATTCGCGCAGGACCTTGGCCGTGCCCGCGGTGGCCAGGACCTTGAAGCCCATGTCGCGGAAGGTCGTGGCCGCGGGCACGATGGCCTCCTTGTCCCGGTCGTTGACCGAGATGAACACCGCGCCGTTCGTGGGCAGCTTCTGTCCGGCGGCGAACTGGCTCTTGGCGAAGGCCAGGCCGAAACTCCTGTCGATGCCCATGACTTCGCCGGTGGAGCGCATCTCGGGTCCGAGCAGGACGTCCACATTGGGGAAACGGCCGAAGGGAAATACGCTCTCCTTGACCGACACGTAGCCGCCCTTGCGCATGGACCAGGGGTCAAGCTCCTTGAGGCTCGCACCGAGCATGATCTGCGTGGCCAACCTGGGCAGCGGCACGCCCGTGGCCTTGGACACGAAGGGCGCGGTGCGCGAGGCGCGCGGGTTGACCTCCAGGATGAAGACCACGTCGTCCTTGATGGCGAACTGGATGTTCATAAGGCCCACCACGCCCAGCTCCTGGGCCAGGGCGATGGTCTGGCGCTCGATCTCGGCCTGCAGTTCCTTGCTGATCGTGTGCGGCGGAATGACGCAGGCCGAGTCGCCGGAGTGGATGCCGGCCTCCTCGATGTGCTCCATGATACCGGCCACGTAGGTATCCGTGCCGTCGGACAGGGCGTCCACGTCCACCTCGATGGCGTTCTCCAGGAACTGGTCCACCAGGATGGGATGCTCGGGCGCGACCAGGACTTCCTTCTTGAAGTAGGCCGACAACTCCTCGGGCGAGTAGATGATGGCCATGGCCCGGCCGCCGAGCACATAGGACGGCCGCACGACCACGGGGTAGCCGATCTTTTGGGCCTTGATCAGAGCCTCGCCCTCGCTGAAGGCCGTGGCGTTGGGCGGCTGTTTGAGATCCAGCTTGTTGAGCAGGGCCTGAAAGCGCTCGCGATCCTCGGCGCGGTCGATGGAATCCGGGCTGGTGCCCAGAATCTTCACGCCGTTGCGCAGAAGCGGCACGGCCAGGTTCAGCGGAGTCTGCCCGCCGAACTGCACGACCACGCCCTCAGGCTGCTCCAGGTCGATGATGTTGAGCACGTCCTCCAGGGTCAGCGGCTCGAAGTAGAGGCGCGTGGAGGTGTCGTAGTCCGTGGAGACCGTCTCGGGGTTGGAGTTGACCATGATGGACTCAACTCCAAGCTCCTTGAGGGCGAAGGAGCAGTGGCAGCAGCAGTAGTCGAACTCGATGCCCTGGCCGATGCGGTTGGGGCCGCCGCCTAGGATGACCACCTTGCGCTTGTTGCCGGGCTGCATCTCGCTGCCCTTTTCATAAGTCGAATAATAGTAGGGAGTGTAGGCCTCGAACTCGGCGGCGCAGGTGTCCACGAGATAGTACGTCGGCTTGACGCCAAGGGCCTTGCGCAGGTCGCGCACGTCCTTGGGTGTGCGCTTCCACAGGGCCGCCAGCTGCGGGTCGGAGAAGCCCAGGGTCTTGGCCTTCCCCAGTGTGGCCGGCAGCTTGGCGTTGTCGGGGGAAATGGACTCGTGCAGGCCGAACTCCCTGAGTTCCTCCTCGGCGTCCACGATCTCGCGGATCTGGCGCAGGAACCAGGGGTCGATGGCCGTCAGGTCGAAAATGTCCTCGTTGGACAAGCCGCAACGCATGGCCTGACGCACGGATAGCAGCCGCTTGGAGTTGGGCTTGCGTAGGGACGCGGCCAGGGTGTCGAGGTCGCACTCGGGCGGGCCGAATTCGCTGCCCAGGCCGGACAGGCCCGTTTCCAGGGAGCGCATGCCTTTCTGCAGTGCCTCCTTGAAGGTGCGGCCGATGGCCATGGTCTCGCCCACGCTCTTCATGGCCGTGGTCAGGTAGTCCTCGGCGCCGGGAAACTTCTCGAAGGTGAAACGCGGGATCTTGACCACGCAGTAGTCGATGGTCGGCTCGAAGGAAGCCATGGTCTCGCGCGTGATATCGTTGGGAATCTCGTCCAGAGTGTAGCCCACGGCGAGCTTGGCCGCGATCTTGGCGATGGGGAATCCGGTCGCCTTGGAGGCCAGGGCCGAGGAACGGCTCACGCGCGGGTTCATCTCGATGATGACCAAATCGCCGTCGGCCGGGTTCACGGCGAACTGTACGTTGGAGCCGCCCGTGGACACGCCGATCTCGCGCATGATGGCCAGGGCCGCGTCGCGCATCTTCTGGTATTCGTCGTCGGTCAGCGTCTGGGCCGGGGCCACGGTGATGGAATCACCCGTGTGCACGCCCATGGGGTCAAGGTTCTCGATGGAGCAGATGATCACGCCGTTGCCGGCGGTATCGCACATGACCTCCAGCTCGTACTCCTTCCAGCCGAGCACGGACTGCTCCAGCATGACCTCGCTTTTGACGCTGGCGTCCAGGCCGCGGCCCGCGATGGCTTCCAGGTCTTCCATGTTGTAGGCCACGCCGCCGCCCGTGCCGCCCAGAGTGAAGGCCGGGCGAACGATGATGGGGAAGGCTATCTTCTGGCCCCACTCGCGCACATCGTCCATATTGCGGGCGATGCCGCTCTCCGGGACCTTGAGGCCGATGCGCGCCATGGCCTCGCGGAACTCCTGGCGACTCTCGGCCTTGCGGATGGCTACCTGGCTGGCGCCGATGAGCTCCACGCCGAACTGGTCCAATACGCCGGACTCGGCCACGGCCAAGGCCGTGTTCAAGCCGGTCTGGCCGCCCAGTGTGGGCAGCAGCGCGTCGGGACGCTCTTTTTCGATGATCTTGGCCACTACTTCGGGCGTGATCGGCTCGATGTAGGTGCGATCGGCCAACTCCGGATCGGTCATGATGGTGGCCGGGTTGGAGTTGACCAGCACGACCTCGTAGCCCTCTTCTTTGAGGGCCTTGACGGCCTGGGTGCCGGAATAGTCGAACTCGCAGCCTTGTCCGATGACGATGGGGCCGGAGCCGATGAGCATGATTTTTTTCAGATCGGTGCGTTTTGGCATGGCGTTCGCTGGTCGTGAGAGGTTGGCGCTAGGCGGGAACGCAGGGGATTTACCTGATCGATCCGCCCGGCGCAAGGCGCTTTCGCGGCCGAAGCGTCTGGCGTCGCCGTGGCTTGGAAGCGCGGGAATATAACGCACAACCTCGCGCTCGGCAATCGCCGCGGCCGGGCATTTCTCGCCGGCTTGCATTTCGGGGCGGCTTGGAGCACATCAGCGACGTTTCCAGATTCCGAACCTTTCCGGCTGCACCGCCGGTCCGACCCGAATCCGTCATGAACGGCGTGTAAGGACACCCCATGCTCAATCACAAATCCGTGCAAGTCATCGGCGTGCCCCTGGATCTGGGAGTCAGCAAGCTCGGCGTTGACATGGGCCCTACTGCTCTGCGCTACGCAGGCATTTTCGAAGCCTTGCGCTATGCGGGCATAGACTACCGCGACGCCGGCGACATCGACGTGCTGCGCAACTTTTCCCTGGACCCGCTGTCTCCGGCCGAGCGCGAGCAGGCCAAGCTGCGCGAGATCATCCGCACGTCCGAAACCCTGGCCCGCTTCACGGCCAAGGCCATAGAGGACGGGCATATGCCCATAGTGCTGGGCGGCGATCACTCCACGGCCATCGGCTCCGTGGCAGGAGCGGCCAAGGCTCGCGGCCGCATCGGCCTCATCTGGATCGATGCGCATCCCGACGCCAATACGCCCGAAACGAGCCCCAGCGGCAACGTGCACGGCATGCCCCTGGCCATCTCGCTTGGTCACGGCATGCCGGAGTTGGTGAACTGCCTGGGTTTCGCACCCAAGGTGCGGCCCGAGGACGTGTGCATCGTGGGCGCCAAGGACATCGATCCCGAGGAGCGCAAATTCCTGACACGCATGGGCATCCGTATGTTCACGACCTTCGACATCGAGAACCGGGGCCTGGCCAGGGTCATGCAGGAGGCCGTGGACGTCGTCAGCCGCGGCACCAACGGCGTGTACGTGAGCTTCGACGCCGACGTCATGGACAAGCGCGTGGCGCCGGGCACGGGCATCACCACGCGCGGCGGCCTGACCCACCGCGAGATATCCTTCATCATGCGCTCCATCGGAGCGGGCGTGGAGCTCATCGGCTTCGACATCATCGAGGTCAATCCGCTGCTCGACAAGGCCAACGGCACGGCCGAGCTGTGCGTGGAACTGGCCATGGCCATGCTCGGGGTCAAGTACACGGACTATGAGAAGAAATACTTGGCCTCCAATCGCCCAGGACAGGAGCGCAACGGCCGGAACAATGCCGAGCCCGGCAGATGAGCTGTAGCGAGCCTCAAAGAAATACCTGACCGTTTCGGCTGCGGCTTAGCAGCAGTCCGACCCGCAATCGCAGTTCGGCGGCCCGCCCGTGAGCCAGCCCTTGATGATGGCCTGGGCGCAGCCGACGCCGGGGCTGACGCGGATGGCGCCGGTCGGGCAATTCAGGGCGCAGGCGCCGCACTCCATGCATGCGTCGCGATCCACGGCCTCGGCCTTGCCCTCGCGGAATTCGAACACGCGATGCGGACAGACCACGGTGCACATGCCGCAGCCTGCGCATTTGTCACGGTTCAGCTCCAGGCTGGCCACGCCGCTCAGATAACGTAATTCCTGCATCGCTCCTCTTCTCTCCTCTCCTGGGCCGTCATGCGGTCATTATGCGGCATCAGGCAGTCGTCGGGCGGTCATCAGGACAGACAATGGAAGCCCCCGGAGCACCAGGGACAGTGGCCGCAGGGCACTTCCACGCCATGGCAGTCGTACTCGAAGGCCTGCTCGCCCAGGATGTCGGCGCAGGGCGCGGCGGTGCAACTGCCGCAGTGCGGATAGGCGTATTCAAGCACCTCGCGCCGGAAGGCCTGAAACTCCCGCCCATTCCAGATGTCCTGCAATTCGCGCTCGCGCACGTTGCCGAATATCTTGGGCCGCACGCGCTTCAGCGCGCCGTCCAGGAAACAGGAGTAGCCGTGCCACAGGAAGTAGCATGGCGTGACGTCGCCCGAGGCCGTGATGAACACGCCGCCGTCCTCCATGAAGTCGCAACGCCGGTCCAGCCTGGGCGAGACCGCGGGCAAGGTCAGGCGCAGGCCGCGCCGGACCGCGGCCTGTTCGGCCCGGGCGAATGTTTCGCGCACGCGGTCGAGCTTGCCAAGGTCCTCGATCACGAGATTGGGCAGGTGTAGCGGAATGCCTTTGCGCTCTGCTTCGGCGGCCATGGCCTCCACGAAGCGGATGAGGCGCACGTCCTGCTCGCTGCGCAGGAAAGTAAAATAGGCGGCCAGGAAGCGCGACAGATCCAGGCCCTGCTCGATCGCCTTGGATCGCCACGGCGCGAAGAAATCCAGGCACGCGTCCGGGCTCGCGCCGAACAATGAACCCTTGGCGGCGCTACGGTCATACGGAAGCAACTGGCTGGCCAACACGAAGGACGCCCCGCGATCCGCGACCCACTCGATCAACTCCGGCAGGCCGTCCAGGGTTTCGTCGCTCACGACGACCTCCACTCCGGCCTCGAAACGTCTGCTCCCCTCCGGCCGCGTGGCGGCTTGGGCCTCGCGCAGTACGGCCAGAGCCCGCTCCAGCCCTTTCAGTTCAGCGCCTGCACGCACTTGGCGCAAGGTTTCGGGCGAGCAGGAGTCCACGGAAAGGCAGAGCCTGTCCAGTCCGGCGAGCAGCAAGGCCTGGGCGCGCTCGCGCGTGAGCAGCAGGCCGTTTGACTGGAAGCCGATCCAGCCGCTTTGCGGCATGGCTTGCCGAGCCAGCGCCACCATGCGGGGAAGCTCCGGGTGCAGCAGGGATTCACCGACGCCGTTGAGCACCAGCGCATCGGCTTGGGCCATGGCCGGAAGCAAACGCTCGAACATGGCCAATGGCATGTCGGCTTCGATGATCTCGCAGCCTTTGGTCTGCTTGACGCACATGGCGCAGCGCAGGTTGCAGCGCGTGGTGCACTCGACGAAGAACTTTGACGGGAGGCGGCGGAAAGCCGGCGCAACTGCCTCGTGATCCGGAAATGCTTGGGTCATATGCTCCAAATATCCATAAATCATATGTTTGCCGCGTCATGCCGCGAAGGGCGACACGAGCCAGGCGATCAGGGCCGCCAGCGTCAATACGGCTTGCGCCGGCATGTAGCGGCGCAATTCGCGTTCCACGCCCGATGGCGAAGTGAAGGTGCTCGATCCGGTGTAGTTGAGCCCGTACCAGGAGCCCACGACTGTCGCGGCCAGGATCATGGCCAAGCCATCCAGCCAGCCGAGGCCGCCCGCGAACAAGGCCGCCGCAAGCGTTCCCATGGCCAGTCCGGCCAGGCCGCCCTTGAGGGCGAAGGCGCGGAAAGGCAGCCAGGGCAGCAGCGCCGGCATGATGAAGGCTCCGCCGAAAAAGCCCAGGACCAAGGAGCCGAAGGCCGCCGGCCAGCGGTCGAGCATGCGCCCCAGGGACCAGACGCCGGGTCCAAGGCCTGCCAGAACGAGCAGAATCAGGGCCGCGTACAGGGCCTTGCGGCGCGCGTTATGGATCTCCACGGGTGCGACGGCGAGTCGGTCCCACAGGCCGAAGGAAACCCTGCGCATCTCCGGGGAGGCTTGCATATCCGCCGCTATGAAAGCTTTTAGGTCGCTGGCGCACACGGGGCCGAACACGGCCTTGAAGCCGCAGCCTCGCCGCACTTCCCGCGCGGCCACGCCCGGCGCTGCCAGCTGGGGCAGCACCAGGGTGCGGTGGGCGACCAGCCGTTCCAGACCGCAGGCGCGCACGCGGCGCACGATCTCCTCGGCGCTGAAGATTTTCTTGCCCGCCGCGCACCAGACGTTGACGCCCTTGGTATCCAGCACGAGCAGCCAAGCGCCCAAGCCGGACAATTCCTTGCGCAGGGCGTCAAAAGTCAGCTTATAATTGGCCGTGACGATGACCGGACTCTGCGCGCCGGGAGAGCCCACGGCGTAGAGGCCCGGGATCACACGGTAGCGCCCCCGGCCGATGCCCCAGCGCACGCCCACGCCCCCCAGGCGGTCGGCGGCGGACAAATGGGTGGCCACTTGCGGCACGGGTCCCAAAGAGGTCGCGTGCCAGCCCAGGACAAAGCGCTCCTGGCGGTAGCCGGGTCGATCTCCCGCAAAACCGATAGGTGACATCTCAGGAGAGTGGATCGACTCGCGGATCTCGCCCGCAACGGGCTGAGGCGCCGGACCGCAACAAGGGACGCTGTCGGCCGCGGACAGCGTGTCGGGACGCTTGATTGCCGGGGTCGCCGACCCCGGCCTGGGCTGGGCCTCTCAGCAGGCATCCTGCCCATGCGAGGCTGAAGGCTTCTTGAACAACATGCGGGTCTCCAAAGGGCATAGCTTGGGGGAAGGCTCAAGGGCACGATAATGCCTCTCTATCCGCTTGTGAAGGCATCTTATCAAGGTCGAACCGTCCGGCACGAGTTTGCGCGGCGTCACGTTCACAGGAAAGATCAATTAGCGATGGCGAATGCGTGGCATTCTGCACATCACATAGCTTACCGATCCGCGTGGCCTTAATCCGACTGTCATGCTGGCTTGTTTTTTGCTCGCAGCGCGCCATGAATCTCTTCAACTTCAATCCGGCCGACTTTCTCAGCTTCCTGCTTACCCTGATGCGCATCAGTCTCGTGCTGTTCATCATGCCCTTCTATGGCGGCAAGGTGACCCCGACTCCGCTCAAGGCTGCCCTGTGCCTGATCCTGACCATCGCCGTGTGGCCGGCTTTGAGCTTTCCCGGGCAGCAATTCCCGGCAAATATATGGACTATCGTCGTCATGCTCATCGGCGAGATCACCCTGGGCCTCGTCATGGGCATAGTGGTCAACGTTCTTTTCGCCGCAGTGCAGACCGGCGGCAGCCTCATCGGCTTCCAGATGGGCTTCTCCATGGTCAACGTGGCCGACCCTATGACGGGCACGAACGAATCCATCACCGGCCACTTCATGTACATGGTCACCTTCATGACCTTCCTGATCCTGGATGGGCACCTGTTGCTGCTGCGCGCCTTGGCCGAATCCTTCCAGCGCATTCCTCCTGGCGGCCTGTACCTGAGCCCGGCCCTGGCCCGTGAAGTGCTCGGCATGTCCAGTCAAATTTTTGTTTTAGGCATCAAGATAGCCGCGCCGGTCATGGTGGCCGTGTTCCTGGTGGACCTGGCCATCGCCCTGGTGGGCCGCGCCGCGCCGCAAATGAGCATCCTGTCCTTCGGTTTCCCGCTCAAGATCATCACCGGCTTCCTTTTCCTGGGGTTGATGTTCACGATCATGGCCCGTTATGTGGGTCAGTTCATCATCAACATGGACGCCATGTTCCACTCCATCTTCATGCTCGGCGCGCCCTTAGCGCGCTGAAGTCCGGGAAGCGGCCATGCCCCAAAGTGATCCCAGTAAAACAGAATCAGCCACAGCAAAGCGACGTAAAAAGTCCCGCGACGAAGGCAACGTCCCCCGCAGCCAGGAGCTTTCCAAGCTGGCCGTGATCCTGGTCGGGCTGCTCGTTCTGCGTCTGCTCATCGGCTTCATCGGCGACGAGATGAAGAGCCTCTTCGCCAGCTTTCTTTCGAATTGGGGCAACCTGGAGCTGACCACCGAGGGCTTGTATATCCTGTTCGTGGATCTGGCCGTGCATCTGGCCAAAATGCTCCTGCCTGTGTTGTTCAGCCTGGCCCTGGCCGCCTTCGTGATCAACCGAATACAAGTCGGCCAGTTGTGGACCACCAAGGTCTTCAAGCCTAAAATGGAAAAATTCGTCAACATCGTCGGCGGCATCAAGCGGCTCATATTCAACGTGGACGCCTTCGTGCGCCTGGCGCGAAGCATTCTTGGCGCGGCGGCCGTGGCCATCGGCCCGATCATCCTGCTGCGCCATGAGATGAACAACCTGCTGCCGCTGTTCAGCCAGACCACCGAAGGCATTGCCGTATACATGCTAACGGTCAGCTACAAGATGGTCCTCTACTCGCTTATCCCCATGATCACCGTGGCCGTGATCGATACGGTCTATACGCGCTGGGACTACGAGGAAAAGCTCAAGATGACCAAGGACGAGGTCAAGGACGAGCGCAAGCAGGCCGAGGGCGACCCGAAAATACGGCAGAGACAGAAGCAAAAGATGATGGCCATGTCCATGAGCCGCATGCTCCATAACGTGCCCAAGGCGGATGTGGTGGTGACCAACCCCACGCACTTCGCCGTGGCTCTGAGCTACGATCTCTCCAAGGCTCCCGCGCCGCTCGTGGTGGCCAAGGGCGCCGATCACATGGCCAAGCGCATCAGGGAAATGGCGCGGGAGGCGGGCGTGCCCATCCGCGAAAACAAACCCCTGGCACGGGCTTTGTATGATCAGGTCGAGGTTGGGGACATCATCCCCGAGGATCTGTACAAGGCCGTAGCCACCATCTTGGCCAGGCTGCACAAATTCAGGAAGAAACGAGCCGGCTAAAGGCCCGGGCAAGCAGGACGCGGTGTCAAAGATATGGCTAGCAAAGCGGCAAAGAGCAGCACACTCAGCTTGAACTACGAGCGCTTCGCACGTCAGGGCGACATCATGCTCGCCGCGGGCGTGGTGACGATCCTTTTCGTCATGCTCGTGCCGCTGCCCACCCTGTTCATCGACCTCATGCTCACCTTGAGCATCTCGCTCTCGCTGGTGGTGCTCGTGACCACCATGTTCATGAGCTCGCCGCTCGAGTTTTCCATCTTTCCGAGCCTTCTGTTGGTGACCACCCTGCTGCGTCTGTCGCTCAACGTGGCCACCACGCGCCTCATCCTGCTCCACGGCGACGGGGGCACCGAGGCCGCGGGTAACGTCATCAGGGCCTTCGGCGAATTCGTCGTAGGCGGCAACTATTTCGTCGGCATCGTCATCTTCCTCATCCTGTTCTTCCTGAACAAGATGGTCATCACCACGGGCACCACGCGTATCGCCGAAGTCGCCGCGCGCTTTACCCTGGACGCAATGCCCGGCAAGCAGATGGCCATCGAGGCCGACCTCAACGCCGGGCTCATCGACGAGAAGGAGGCCACGCTCCAGCGCTCGAACCTGCGCCGCGAGGCTGACTTCTACGGCGCCATGGATGGCGCGGGCAAGTTCGTGCAGGGCGACGTGAACGCCGGCCTGCTCATCACCTTCGTGAATATCATCGGCGGCATCCTCATCGGCATGATCCAGAAGGACATGAACTGGATGGAGGCCGCCCAGATCTATACCCTGCTGACCATCGGCGACGGTCTGGTCTCAACCATCCCTTCGCTCATCATCTCGACCTCGGCCGGCATCATTGTTTCGCGCGCCGCGGCCGAAGCCAAGATGGGCGAGGAATTCCTGGCCCAGTTGACCTTCCATCCGCGGGCTCTCAAGCTCGTGTCGGCCATTCTGCTGGTTTTCGCGATCGTGCCCGGCATGCCCACGGTGCCGTTCCTTGTCCTTTCGGTATTGATCTTCGTCGTCTCCAAAGCCACCCAAGTGCACCGTGATTCCGTGGACAGTCTGGCTCCCGATAGAGGCAAGGCCAGCGGTAAACTCGGCTCCAAGTCCGGCGCCAAGGCCTTGCCGGGCGGCAAAGCCGGCGAGCAGCCTTCGAGCCTCGACACGCCGGAGGAAGTCCAAGCCCTGCTGCCCCTCGACGTGCTGGAGCTGGAAGTGGGTTACGGGCTCATCCCGCTCGTGGACGAAGAGCAGAACGGCAACCTGCTGGCGCGCATTCGCTCGATCCGCCGCCAGTTCGCCCTGGACATGGGCGTGATCGTGCCCTCGCTGCACCTGCGTGACAACCTGCAGCTCAAGCCGGGACAGTACACCGTGGTCATCAAGGGCAATGAGGTGGCCTCGGCCGAAATCCTCATCGACCATCTGCTGGCCATGGATCCGGGCGACGTGAAGCACCGCATCAAGGGCATCGAGACGCGCGAGCCGGCCTTCAACCTGCCGGCCCTGTGGATACCCGAACGTCAGAAGGAAGAAGCCATGCTCGCCGGATATACCGTGGTCGATCCCTCGACGGTCATAGCCACGCACCTGACCGAGGTATTCCGGCATAATCTGCACGAGTTCCTGGGTCGCCAGGAGATTCAGAGCCTGCTGGACCACTTGGCCAAACGCGCGCCCAAGGTCGTGGAGGAACTGGTGCCCGATATCCTGCCCCTGGGCAGCGTGCAGAAGGTGCTCCAGAACCTGGTCAAGGAAAACGTATCCATCCGCGACCTGCTGACAATCGTGGAGGCCATGGCCGACTTCGGCTCGGCCGTAAAAGATCCGGACCAGCTCACGGAGTATGTGCGCGGCAGACTGAGCAGGACCATCATCAAGCCCTACCTGGGCGGCGACGGCACCCTGTCCATGATCACCCTGCACCAGAGCCTGGAGCGCGTGTTTCAGGAAAACCTGCGCCAGACCGATCATGGCGCGTATCTGTCCATGGACCCCATGCAGGCCCAGCGCATTATCAAGGCCATCAGCAAGACGCACGAGAACGCCGTGGCCGGCGATGGTCAGCCGGTGCTGCTCACCTCGCCCTCCGTCAGGCCGCATCTTGCCCAGCTCATCACCAGGTTCATTCCGAACCTGCCGGTGATATCGCAGGCTGAGATTCCGTCGGAAATCCGTCTCCAAACCTTAGCAGTGGTGAACGTCGACAATGCAAGTTAGAATCTTTCGCGGCGCCGATTCTTCGGCAGCACTGGCACAGGTCAAGGCGGAACTCGGCATTGAGGCCGTGATCCTCGAGACGCGCGAGGTCATGGATAACGGCCGCAAGATGTGCGAGATCACCGCCGCCCTCGAACGCAATGTCGGCATGACCCGGGCCAAGCCGTCCGAGGCCTACGGAGATATGTCCTCCGTCAGCGCCCTGACGGGCGGTCCCGGAGCGGCGGCGCCCGAGTGGCACCGGGAATGGAGCGAGATCAAAAGCTGCCTCATGAGTCTCATGGGCAAGCAGCTCGACAAGGACAAGCTTTCGCCCAGGCAACGCCAGGCCTTGGATTACCTGGAGCGCGAGGGCGTGGACCCCAAGATCGGCGTGACCCTGTACAAATGCCTGGTCCTGGACAAACAGACCTCGCTTCTGGCCGCCCTGGCCGAAATCCTGTCCGTCCGGCCGTTGACGCTGGCCTCCTGGCCGGAAAAGATCCACTGCGTGGCGGGTCCATCCGGAGCTGGCAAGACCACCACGGTCATCCGCATGGCCCTGGCTGCCCAGCAGGAAAAGCCCGACCTGCGCATCTGCCTGGTCAATGCCGACGACCGCCAGGCCAGGGGGCGATTGGTGCTGCGGCACTACTGCGAGCTGTCCGGCTTCTCCTACCGCGAGGCGGGCAGCCGCGAGGACATCCTCAAGCTGCTGGACGAGGCCGACAATTTCGACCGCATCTATGTCGACCTGCCCGGCATGAGCGGCCCCCAGGTCCTGTCCGAGCGCCTGACGCTGCTGGGCCTTTCGGAAGTGGACGAATGCGCGTTCCATCTGGTACTCAGCCCCCACTACGGCAAACCCCAGCTGGATCACTTCCTGCGCGCCTTCTCCTTCGCCAGGCTCTCCTCCGTCATCTGGACCAAGCTGGACGAAGCCGCCAGCTTTGGCGGCCTGATAAACGTTGCCGACTCCTGCAGGGTGCCGATTTCCGCCGTGTCCTGGGCCGCGGGATTCAAGGATTGCATGGCCCCGGCGGAAAACATGCTCCTGTGGAAACTCATCTTCAAGCATGAGCTGCCTTGCGGGCAGGCTCCTGAAAAGCTACACGCGTAACTCCCAAAGGAGCTGCGAAACCTCATGGCATCATCTTTTCCTTTAGTCTTTTCAGTTACTTCGGGCAAAGGCGGCGTGGGCAAGACGAACATTTCCGTCAATTTGGCCTACTGCCTGTCCAAGCTTGGCAAACGTGTGCTCCTGCTGGACGCCGACTTGGGCTTGGCCAACGTGGATGTCCTGCTCGGCTTGGCTCCGAGCCTTAACCTCTTCCATCTTTTCCACGAAGGGGCGCGGCTCGATGACATCATCTACGCCACGCCGTACGGCTTCCCCATCTTGCCCGCCTCCTCGGGCGTGAGCGAGATGCTGGAGCTGTCCACGGGGCAGAAGCTCGAACTGTTGGAGTCCATGGACACCCTGGAGGACAAGCTCGATTACCTCATCGTGGATACGGGAGCCGGCATCAACGAAAACGTGCTCTACTTCAACCTGGCCGCCCAGGAAAAGCTCATCGTGCTCACTCCGGACCCGACCTCGCTGACCGATGCCTACGCCCTGATCAAGGTGCTCAAGTACAATCACGGCGTGGAGCGATTCAAGGTCCTGGTTAACATGGCCCCAAGCCCGAGCGCCGCGCGCGAGGTCTATATCAAGCTCTACCGCGCCTGCGACCAATTCCTGAGCGGCGTGTCTCTCGATCTCCTTGGCTCCGTGCCTTTCGATCCTGCTGTCAGGCAGGCGGTCATACGACAACAGCCGTTCTGCCATCTGCTCCCTCAGAGCGAGGCAAGTGCGAGCCTGCGTCAGGCGGCAGAGCGTATCACAACATGGGAAGCTGCGACGGAACTCGATGGTAACATCAAATTCTTCTGGAAAAAAATTCTGTTCCAGGAACAGTCCGTGGCTTGAGCTGGACTCCGGACAGACGCGTTGGGAAAACTTCGCCTCTCAGGATAGGGAGGAGATAGTCAGGCACTATGGCCCGAAAATCAAAATCATGGCCTTGCGCCTCAAGGCCAAGCTGCCCCAGACGGTAGAGCTTGGCGAGCTCATGAGCGCCGGAAGCCTGGGACTCATGGAGGCCTTGCAGAAGTTCAATCCCGAACTGCGCATCAAGTTCGAGACCTACGCCGAAAGCCGCATCAAGGGCGCCATGCTCGACGAGTTGCGGCGCATGGACTGGTACTCGCGGGGCCTGCGACAGCGCCTTCGGCTCATGGAACACACCGTACGCGAGATCGAGCAGGAGACGGGCCGGCCGGCCACGGTGCAGGAGATCGCCAAACGCACCGGTCTGAGCGAGAAGGATGTGGACATGGGCCTGGAGATGCTTCAAAATCAGCTCTGCCTGAGTCTTGATGCCATTTCCGAATGCGTGGCCTCCGTAAGTGATGCCGGCGTGGATGGCGACCCATATCAAAGTGCGGCATTCCAGGAACTTATTGACAAAATTACTTTGCTTATCGATGAATTGACCCCCAGGGAAAAACTGGTGCTCTCGTTGTATTACGGAGAGGAGCTGAACATGCGCGAAACGGCCAACGTAATGGAGATCACCGAGGGCCGCGTGTCCCAGCTCCACAGCCAGGCCTTGGGCAAACTCCGCAAGCTGTTCAAAGACCAGTACAATCTGGACGCTTATTGAGGAATCAAATGGCCTATGATGTAAATATGCAGGTGCTCGTTGTGGACGACTTCCCCACCATGCGCCGAATCATGAAGGATATCCTGCGTCAGCTCGGCTTCCAGAACATCGTCGAGGCGGAGGATGGAGTCATGGCCTGGGAAATCTTGGGAAAGCAGCCCATCGATTTCATCGTCGCCGACTGGAACATGCCCAAAATGACCGGCATCGAGTTGCTGCGCAAGGTTCGCCAGAGCAAGGACTACCAGAATATGCCTTTTCTCATGGTCACGGCCGAGGCCCAGCAGGAAAACATCATCGAGGCGGTTCAGGCCAAGGTCTCCAACTACGTCATCAAGCCGTTCACTGCCGACATACTCGAGCAGAAGATTGCCAAAATCTTCGCCTAGAGCTGACGCGAAACTCGTGGCGGACTGGAACCGACAACCATGATGCCCATCCTTCTGGCAGCAGACGCCAGCACCTCCCCGGATAAGACCGATACCAGCAAGCCCAAGGCCATGCTGGATCCAAGCAGTATTCAGGGCCAGGACCAGGCGCGGTCCAATCAGAAGGTCGAACTCGATCTGGATGACGCGCCCTTTCTCGATGAACCCGAGGAAGAGGAAGCGCCGCAGGAGTTCTTTGCCGAAGCCCAGGCCGAGGAACTGACCATTGCGGCGCCAAAGCCGGAAAATGCTCTCATCAAGCTGCTCAAGGACAAGAAGCTGCGCTGGCTGCTCTTGGCCTTGCTTCTGCTGGCGCTGCTCACCTTGACCACGGTCAAATTCATCCTCCCGGTGATTGAACTCAAGGAAGTGGCACAGGTTGAGGTCAAGCCCGTGCCCGAAGAGGAGGTCGAGGAACCCGCGCCCCCACCCCCACCCACGGAGTCCGAGGTCCAGGAGTTCGTCTTGGGCCTGGAGCCCTTCTGGGTCGAGAAGGTGGATGCCAAAGGCCAGGTGCACTTCCTTCATCTCAAGTTCGCCTTCACTTCCTTGAGCCCCGCTCTGGAGAATGAGGTCAAAATCAAGGCGCTGCTCCTGCGTGACGCCATCTATTACTATCTCAAGAATAAAGATTTTGAATTTCTGGCCGATACGAAAAACATAGAGGCTCTTAAGGCGGACCTCGTGTCGGTGCTCAACCAGTATTTGGGCAACGACCAGTTGGATACCATCTATGTAGAAAAGTACCTGGTCCAATGACATGCCGACTCCCTTGGATCTCTCGACGCTCATCGCCCAGATGCCGCATGTGTCAAAAGTGCAGAGCGCGACCGCGTCTCATCCGGACGCGCAACAGGCCGTTCTTGCTCAGCATGTGGCCGAGTTGCACAAGCGTCAGAACAGGATGATCGAGAAGGTCCAGAAGAAGGAGTCTTCCGCCCAGGTACACAAGGACAGTAACCCCAACGAAAAACGCAGCCTCGACCTTTCGGACGGCAGGAAGCGCGACGGCGGAGAGGGTGACCAGGAACAGGCTCCTTCGGCGTCCTCTCCCTGGGCCGGCAACATCATCAATCTCGAAATTTGAACGCGCAACAGCAAGGATCCCCTCCAAGTCATGTCCCTATCCAACTGGCTGTTATTGGCCTTGAGCGTAACAGAAGTCATGCTGCTTGGCGTGGTCATCTTCTTTTTCATGCGCCTCAAGCAGTCCGAGGCCATTCTTTCCCAACTACAGAGCAAGCAGGATGACCTGCTCAACAAGTTGCGCTTCAACGCCCAGCTTGAGCAGGAACTCGTATCCACATTCCAGCATCGCCAAGCCGAACTGATCGACCTGGACGCCAAAATCGAGGAACGGGCCAAGGACCTGCGGCGCATCATCAAACAGGCCGAGCAGTACTCCCGTTCGCCTCAGTTCCTGCGCGAGGTCATCCTGACCGGCTGGCGTAGCGGCAAGTCCGCCTCGGAACTGGCTCGCTCCACCGGGCTGAGCGTGGACGAGGTGGAACTCATCATCGGCCAAGCCAAATCCTGAGCGGATCAAACCGTGCGCGTGACTGGCGATGGCGGCGGTGGCCGGCCTGGCCAGGGTTTCTCCGGCGGCGACCGCGCCACGGACTTCCGGCGCAGTCACCGCGTGGGTCAAATCGTGCGGGGCGTGGCCCTGCGCACAGAGCCGAACCAAACCGGCCAGGCGGCTTTGCCCCATCTCGCCAATTTTTCCTGGTTGCGCATCGACGGCCATGAACTCCTGGCCAACGTGGGCCGGAACGTGGCCACGGGCGAAATCCTGATCCTGCGCATCGACGCGCTGGAACCGGACATTATTCTGCGCGAGCTGCGCGGTGACTCCGCAGCCGGTGTCGCGCTAAGCCGGCTCGTACCCACCTTTCGCGCCACGCGAGACCGCTTCGAGGCATTGTTGTGCGGCTTGCCAGACTGGCCAGATGCATTATTGGCTGTGTCTGCCCATGGACGCCAAGCCTGTTTCAACGAAATGCTGCAAGCCGACATGAGCCTGTTGGAAGCATATCTCGGCGTGCTGGAACTAGAGACGGCCTTGGACGTTCATTTGGCGAGCGCGCACGTCGCGCCGCACGGCGCCGCCCTACCGGAAGCCTCTGATGGGCAAACCCTGCGCTTTGCCTACCGCCCCTGGCTCCTGCCGGGTTTCCGCCAGTGCGAGTTGTTGACCTCTACCGCAACCGAGCCTCTTGATTATCCCAGCGCCATGCGCGAAACGCGGCTGAGCTTTGATTGCCCCGGTCTCGGACAGGGCGAACTGCGTTTGCTGCGCAAACACCCGCAAGCCGGCTTCCGCATCGGGCTAGCCGCGCCTAAGGCCGCACAGGCTTTGTCCTCGTCCCTGCAGGCCTGCGCCGAAGCCCTGGCGCAGCATGTGCCTGCCGACTTCCTGGGCGTATTCCGGTTAAGCGGCCTCACGGGTTTAGCCGCACTCCTGGACGCCGACACGCCCATTACCTATGGCCGTCGGATTTGAGTAGAGAACCAATGATGCACCAATTGCCTTTCGCTCCCAATGCGCCGTGGCTCGCGCCCCTGGCCGGCTTTTCGGACCTGCCCTTCCGCCTGCTCTGCCGCGAACTGGGCGCCGCTGTCACCGTGACCGAGATGATCAGCGCCAGGGGTCTGGTCTACGACAGCCGTAACACCCAGCCAATCCTGGCTACCGATTCCGCTGACTCGCCCCTGGTCGCGCAGCTCTTCGGCTCCGAGCCCAAGTTTATGGGCCAGGCCACGGATATGCTGCTGGCGCGTGGCTTCACCTGGTTCGACCTCAACTGCGGCTGCTCCGTGCCAAAGGTGGTCAAGACGGGCAGCGGCGCGGCACTCATGAAGGACCCTGACCTGCTCCTGGCCGTAGCCAAGGCCATGGTCGAGCGCGCGAGTCCGTTTCGCGTGGGCGTGAAGATGCGCCTGGGCTGGAATCCTTCCGGGGAGAACTACCTGGAGGTCGCCAAGGCCCTGGAGCAGGCGGGCGTCGGTTGGCTGACCCTGCACCCGCGCTATGCGCAGCAAGGCTTCTCCGGCCAGGCGGATTGGGCTGCGGTTGCCCGTCTGCGCCAAAGCGTGTCCATCCCGGTGTTGGCCAGCGGCGATCTGTTCACGGCCGAGGACGCCGTGCGTTGTTTGCAGGAGACCGGGGCCAGCGGGGTCATGTTTGCCCGCGGCGCTCTGCGCGACCCCGCCGTGTTCATGCGCCTGCAAGCAGCGCTCAACGGAGGCCAGGCTTCCGTGCCGAGCCTGGCCTGGATCATCCGCCGCCACGTGCAGCTCATTCACGAGCATGGCCTGCCTTCGCGCGAGCTGCTCAAGATGCGCACCATCGTGCCGCGCTACGTACGCCACATCGATGGTTGCAAGGAGTTGCGCCAGCGTCTGGTGATGTGTTCCTCCTGGGAGGAGCTGGAGCACATTGTACGGGATATCGAACGGATTGAAGCCTGCCCGCTCGTATGAGCGTGGAGTGCTGGACTAGTGACGATAGAAAAGGATTGACGCAACCGACTGCGTCATTCAAGAATCAGACGTAAGTATCATTCACTTTAGTAGCTCCACCAGAGGCATTCCATGGCCCAGCATAATATTCTTCTTGAAGCCGGCACCAACGAGCTTGAGATCGTCGAGTTCTACATCGACGAGCAGACTCCGGACGGCCAGTCCTACAAAGGCTACTACGGCGTCAACGTGGCCAAGGTCCTGGAGATCATCCGCCAGCCCACCATCACCGAGGTGCCGCAGGTTACGCATTCGTCCATTCTGGGCGCCTTCAACCAGCGCTCGCGTATCATCCCGCTGGTCGACCTGGCCATATGGCTCGACAAGACCCGCACCGAGCCCCTGGAGCCCAAGGTCATCGTCACGGAGTTCAACGCCGTGACCACCGGCTTCCTCGTTTCGGGCGTCACGCGCATTCACCGCATGAGCTGGGAGTCCGTGGAACCGCCAAACCGCTATGTCTCCTCATTTTCCAGCGACTCCATCACCGGCGTGGTCAAGATCGACGGCCGCATCATCTTCATCCTGGATCTGGAAAAAATCGTGGCCGAGATCAATCCGGGCATGCGCATGCGCCTGAATGCCGAATCGCGGAAAGGCGAAGGCGCGCGCTACCGGGCTATGGTCGTGGACGATTCGGCGCTCATTCGCAATATGCTCAAGTCACTGCTGGAGGGCGCCAACTTCAGCGTCGAGACCGCCGAAAACGGACGAGAAGGCTGGGATCGCCTGCAGGGCTACAAGGAACGTGCGGACCGCGAGGGTCGCGACCTGCCTGAATTCATCCAGATCGTCATCTCGGACATCGAGATGCCCAGCATGGACGGCCATTCCCTCACCAAACGCATCAAGGAGGACCCGGAGCTGCGCAGGCTGCCCGTGGTGCTCTTCTCCTCGCTGATATCGGACAAGCTGCGCCACAAGGGCGAGGCCGTAGGCGCGGACGACCAGATCACCAAGCCGCAGATCAACGAACTTGCCACACGTTCCAAGGAACTCATTGCCGAGCGCTTCGGCATCCCGGCGTAAAGATAAGCACACAACGTTCAAGGCCCCGCCGGAGTCGATCCGGCGGGGCCTTTTCTTTCATGCAATGCCAGGTCAGCAGATCCTGGGCAATTGCTCGCCTTCCAGCATGGACAGCATCCGGTGGCCGCCAAGAGGCGTGCGCATGACGACCTTGCCGGGATTCTCGGCCGTGACCGTGCCGATGCGCGCGGCATCCTTGCCCAGCGGGTCGGCGCGCAGGATGGACAGCGCGGCATCGGCCTGGGCTTCGGGCAGGATGCAGATGAACTTGCCCTCATTGGCCAGGTAGAGCGGGTCCAAGCCCAGGAAAGAGCACCCGGCCTTCACGGCCTGTTTCACGGGCAGGCTGGATTCCTCGATGAGGCAACCCGCGCGCGATTGACCGGCGATCTCGTTGAGCGTCGTGGCCAAGCCTCCGCGCGTTGGGTCGCGCAGCACGTGAATGTCGGGCAGGGCCTCAAGAAGCTTGAGGATAAGATGGCTCAGACAAGCCGAGTCGCTCTCCACCGGCGCATCGAAGGCCAGCCCCTCGCGCTGGGACAGGATGGTCAACCCGTGGTCGCCCATGCTGCCGCTGACCAGGATCGCATCGCCGGGACGGGCGCGATCGCCAGAGGGCGGAGTTTCGACCATGATCTGGCCTATGCCTGTGGTATTGATAAAAATCTTGTCGGCCTGACCGCGCGGCATGACCTTGGTATCACCCGTGACCACGGCCACGCCAGCCGCATCTGCAGCCTGGCCCAGGGAGGCCACGATGCGCTCCAGGTCGGCCATGGGCAGGCCCTCTTCCAGGATGAGCGCGCAGGTCAGATAAAGCGGCCGTGCGCCGAGCATGGCCACGTCGTTGACTGTGCCATGCACGGCCAGAGAGCCGATATCGCCGCCAGGAAAGAAGATGGGATCCACAGTAAAGCTGTCCGTGCTCACGGCCACGGGGCCGCGCAGGTCCAGCACGGCCGCGTCGTTGAGCCGGGCCAGTTCCGGACTCCGGAAGTGACTCAGGAGCAGTTCGCCTATGAGCCGGTGCGAAGCCCGGCCGCCGCTGCCATAATCAAGAAGAACCTTGGCGTCGTTCATGTGTCACCCTGGTCTGGTCCGGCGTTAACGAACCTGGGGAGGGCTTTGCCCTCCCCAGACCCCACCCACCAGGGAGCATGGCCCCCTGGACCCCGTATTCGAGCCGGCCGGAGGAACCGGCCGGCTCGGGGCATATTCGGCCTAAGCATGGCGAGCTTGTCCCTCCCCGTGTGTGAGCGAACTCTCCGCCGCTTCGGCGGAGAGTTCGCTCACACAATGCGGGGGGTCTGGGGGAGTCGTTACTCCCCCAGCCGCCGGAGGCATCTTAATTCCTGACAAGCCGACGGCTACGCATCGAGCTGGTACTTGAAATACGCCGCGCAACTGCCCTCGGTGGAGACCATGCACGGCCCCACGGGCGTGGCCGGGGTGCAGGCCTTCTTGAACAGAGGGCACTGATCGGGCCGCATCTTGCCCTTGAGCACTTCGCCGCAACGGCAGCCCGGCAGGGGTGGCACTTCGGGCAAGGTGAGGTCCAGGGCGCGGAAGGCGTCGTGCTCGGCGTATTCCTCGCGAATAGCCAAGCCGCTGCCCGGAATGGTCCCGATGCCACGCCATAGGGCATCGGCCGGTTCGAAGACCTCGTACATGACCTGCATGGCCTTGGGATTGCCGGCGTCGGCAACCACGCGGCGGTACTGGTTGACCACTTCGTGGCCGCCGGTGTTCTTTTGACGCACCAGGAACAACAGGGCCTGAAGCAGATCCAGGGGCTCGAAACCCGTGATGGCCGCGGGCAGGCCGCAATCGTCACCCAAGAACTTGTAGGGGTCGAGGCCGATGACCGCCGAAACGTGTCCGGGCAGGATGAAGCCCTCGATGCGCATTTCCGGGTCACTCAGCAGACCGCGCAAGGCGGGAGGAACGAGCTTGTGGAAGGGCAGGACCTTGAAATTGGCGAGTTTTTGCTCGCGGGCGGCCTTGAGCGTGGCCGCCACGGCAGGAGCCGTGGTCTCGAAACCGATACCCAGGAAGACCACCTGCCGGTCCGGGAGCTTGCGGGCCAGTTCCAGGGAATCGAAGGGCGAGTAGACCACGCGCACGTCGGCGCCGTCGGCCTGGGCCGTCTTCAGATTGCGGCCTTTGGGACCCGGCACTTTCATGAGATCGCCGAAGGTGGCTATGGTCACGCCGGGACGGGCGGCCAGTTCCAGGTAAGCCGCCACCTCGCGGTCGTGAGTCACGCAGACCGGGCAGCCCGGCCCTGTCAGGTGCACCACGTTGTCGGGCAGCAGAGTATGGATACCGCTCTGGAAGATAGATACGGTGTGGGTGCCGCAGACTTCCATGAAGCGCACGCCCTTGGACTCTTTGTGGATAAGATCCAGCAGCCTCCGGCACAGCTCGGGATCGCGGAATTTATCAAGAAAGTTCAAGGTTCAGCCCTTCCTGGAACAGCTTGAGTGTGGCCAAGCCCTCCTCGCGGTCGATACGACGCAGGGCGAAACCGGCATGGACGATGACGAAATCGCCTACCTGGGGCTGCTCGTCGATGATGTCCAGGCGCACCTGATGGCGCACCTCACCGACGCGCACGTCGGCTACACTCTCGTTGATGGCCTCGATCTCCATTGGCACGGCAAGACACATGACGTGATCTCCTCCGCCTGATGGTGGCGCGCTGAAATGAAATGTATATCCGGCCCCAATGAAGTAAGCAGAGCACGCGGTCACGTCAATGCAAATAGCCGTCATGGACCGGAACCAAGGCATGGCAATGCCACGTCTTGGCGGCAAACTGGAGATGAACCGGAGGGCGGCTATGCCACTTTCCTGGGAAGCCCTGGCGGCTAGCTCTTCATGTTCACGTACTGCAGGGGCAGATCCAGATCGGTCGTCTTGAGCATCTGGATGACCTCCTGCAGATCGTCGATCTTCTTGCCCGTGACACGCACCTGCTCATCCTGGATGGACGGCTGCACCTTGAGGCCCTTGTCCTTGATCAGCTTGACGATCTTCTTGGCCATGTCCTTGGAAATGCCTTCAACGATCTTGACCTCGGCCTTGACCTGTCCCTTGGATGTGGGCTCGACCTTGCCCCACTCCAGGAACTTAGGATCCACCTTGCGCTTGGCGCAGTTGGCCGCGAGCATTTCCTTGAGCGCCTTGATCTTCATCTCGTCGCCTGTAAGCACGCTGATCTTCTTGTCTTTTTTGTTCAGATCAATGACCGTGGTCACGTTGCGGAAATCGTAACGGGTCTCGACTTCCTTGCGCACGTTGTTCACGGCATTATCTAATTCCTGCTGATCCACTTGGCTGACGATATCGAACGAAGGCATGTCCGCACCTCCAAAATTCGTTGTTCCGGAGGCAGGTGCATATCAGAGGGCGGCGCATTTTGCCAGGGGTCAAGAGCTCTCGGAGGCGGGTGCGCGCAGTAGCGAGCGCGCGACGGGAGTATGCTCGATGAGTTTGAGGATGACAACAGCCGAGCCGAGCTCCAGCGCATTACGCTCTTCGATGCGCCCTTCTATGTAGTGCTGGATGCGCCGCACGGCGCTGAGGGACTGGACCAGGCCCCTGCCGCCTCGTCCGGCGCGGCCCGAGCGTTTGAACGGACCGGGCCGCTTGGCTCGGCACGACTCGCGCAGGAGGTCCAAAAGAAGCCTTTGCCATTCCGGGCTCGGCCCCACATGACGGTCGAGGATCTCCCGGATGCGCAGTATGCCGTACACCATATCCTCCAGCCGGCCGTAGTCCCGACCCAGGATGTCGTTCATGCGCAAGCGCATCGCCATGTCCGGAGTTTCGGCAGTTCCACATTCGCCGTCATCCTGTATTCCCGAGCCGGCGGAACCGGCGGAACCGGCATAGTCGCTCATGCGCAGAAGCTTGGCCATACTCCTCCCGTGCCCTCGTAATAGCATGCGGCCCGATGAAATACCGTTCAACGGCCTTTTTGTCTGATCGGCCGAAAGCCAGGGAAGTTTAGGGGCTTGCGACCGGCTTGCCAAAGCAACCGCACTCTTTGCCTTTCGCGCCCATCCCTGCTAATTCTTAATGTCATGCTTGCGGCAACAGCGCAGGCTCGCCTTTACAGCAAACGAACCACCGGAGCCTTCATGGCCTCGCCCTTTCCTTCCCGCTGCCGCCCCGAGTGGCGCACTCCCTCGGACGCGGAGTGCATCGGCTTCTGGGATATTCATGGCATGCCTGAGCACATCCGCCGGCATAGCCAGATTGTGGCGGAAGTGGCCACCGCCTTGACCGTGCGCGCCCGGGAGCTGGGGGCCGCGGTCTGCGTGCAGACCGTGCGCGCCTCGGCCCTGCTGCACGACCTGGGCAAGGCCTATACGATCGCCTTCGGCGGCAACCACAGCCAGATCGGCGCTGCTTGGGCCTCGCAGCTTACGGGCAATCCGCTCATTTCTCACGGCGTCCTCCACCATGTGCACTGGCCCTTCGAGCCCGACGTGGAACGTTACTTCCTGCCCCTGGCCGTGCTCTATGCCGACAAGCGCGTGCGCCACGACGTCATCGTCTCCGTGACCGAGCGCTTCCAGGACATTGCCGAAAGATACGGCCTGACAGAGGACATCAGGGATAAGATTCTCCTGACCATGGAAAATTCCATTGAAGTGGAACAACGCCTTAACGAATACCTAAAGGTCGATCTCAATGCGTGTGCTTTTGATCGCGGGAGGCTGGTCCAACGAGCGTGAAGTCTCTTTGTCCGGCGCGGCAAAGATTCATGAAGCCCTGCTGCGGCTGGGCTGCAAGGTCACGCGCCTGGATCCCGCCGAACGCTTCGACGACATCCTGGAGCTTGCCTCGGACTCTGACTTCGCCTTCATCAACATGCACGGCACGCCCGGAGAAGACGGGCTCGTGCAGGCCATGCTGGAGCAGGTGGACTGCCCATACCAGGGCTCGGGCCCCAAGGCTTCCTTCCTGGCCTTGAACAAGGCCTGCGCCAAGCAGGTTTTCGCCCGCGCCGGCATTCCCACGCCGCGCTGGGAATACCTGCCTCGCAGGCCCCAGGCGGGCTGGAGCACGAAGCTGCGCTTCCCGCTGTTCGTCAAGCCGAACATGGGCGGATCGAGTCTGGACCTGTGCCGCGCGGATAATGCCGAGGAGCTGACCCCGGCCATTGAGCGCATTTTTTGCCGAGGAGAAACGGTCCTGCTGGAAGAGGGCGTGAACGGCCAGGAAGTCACCAGCGCCATCCTGGGCGAGAAAGCGTTGCCGCTCATTCTTATCCAGCCTGCCGGCTGCGCCTTTTTCGACTACCGCTGCAAGTACACGCAGGGCGGCGCCAAGGAGATCTGTCCCGCTCCCATCCCGGAGCGGACCGCCCGCCGCGTGCAGGAGCTGTCCATGCGCGCGCACAAAGCCATGGAGCTGCGCGGGTATAGCCGCTCGGACTTCATGCTCGAAGGCGATGAGCCCTATATCCTCGAAGTGAACACCCTGCCGGGCATGACTCCCACGAGCCTCGTGCCCCAGGCCGCACACGAGGCCGGGCTGGACTTCGATGCGCTCATCAAGCGGCTCATGGATCTGGGGCTGGAGGCCCATGGCCGCAAGTTCGAGATCTAGCCTGCACAATTTTCTGACAGCCGACCGGTCCAACTGACGGATCCGAGTGGAGAGCACATGGAAGGACCTTTGGCCATGAGCATTGCTCGCGCCATCTACGGCCTGGGCTGGACCATGGCCATGCCCCTGCTGCGCCGCCACAAGCGGCTGAGTCAGGGCTACGAACAGCGTACCTTGCAGGAGCCCCTGCCCGAGGCCGGATTATGGATCCAGGCCGCCTCCGGCGGCGAGGCCTACCTGGCCGCGGAGCTGCTGCGCGCACTGGCGGACGAGGTTCCCCGGTTCACGGCCCTGGCCACGACCAACACGGCCCAGGGCTTGACTATCCTGGAGCAAGCCGCTGCCGAATTGAATGGAGACGAACAGGGTCGCAGGCTTTACACGGCCTTTTGCCCGTTCGACAAACCCGGAACCATGGCCCGGGCGCTGTTCCAGGTACGGCCCAAGGTAGTGGTGCTCCTTGAATCCGAGTTGTGGCCAGGACTGCTCACGTCATGCCGAAAGCGGGGCGTGCCGGTGGTGCTGGTTAACGGCCGCATGCGGCCGCGCAGCCTGGCAGGCTATCTGGCGGCCCAGGGATTCATGCGCGCCATGGGCCCGCGCGAAGCGCTGGCTATCTCCAAGACCGACGCCATGCGCCTCGGCCTGCTCTTCGGCCGCGAGCGCGTCTCCGTCATGCCCAACATGAAGTTCGACCGCGTGCGCCTTGGCCAGGAACTGCCCTATGCCCGCAATCCCCTGGCGACCATTCTGCGCGCCGGCGCGCCCTTCGTGGTGCTCGGCTCCGTGCGCACTGAGGAGGAGCCTTTGGTGGAGCGCGTCATCGCCGGTTTGCTGCGCGCGCGTCCGGGCACGATCGTGGGGTTGTTTCCCAGGCATATGGAGCGCATCACGACTTGGCAGGAACGCCTGACGCGCATGCGCATCCGCTGGACGACGCGCGGCTCCATGAGCGGGCCGGCCTCTCCGGGCACGGTCATTCTCTGGGACGCCTTCGGAGAACTCGACGCGGCGTATCACCTGGCCCGCGCCGCCTTCGTGGGCGGGAGCCTCGTGCCTCTGGGCGGCCAGAACTTCCTGGAGCCCCTGGCCGCGGGCGTGGCTCCGGTCATCGGCCCCCACTGGGACAATTTCGCCTGGGTCGGGACCGGCCTCATGGACCAAGGCTTGGTCCGGGTGGCCCGTACTCCGGAAGAAGTTGCCGGTGTATTGGTAGCCGATCTCAACAAACCGAGACCCAGGGATTTGTTGCGCGCCCAGGTTGAGGAGTACGTATCCACTCGCCGGGGCGGCGCGAAATTCGCGGCCGGGCGTATTGCGAAGTATCTCAATACAGACTAAAAGGCATGGGTTTGCACGTTATGAAACTACCTCCATGCTACGGCATCATACCAGCGCGCTACGCATCGTCGCGTTTTCCCGGCAAGCCGCTTGCGCCTATACTCGGACGTCCCATGCTCTGGCACGTCCATACGCGCGCCAGACTTTGCCCCGAGTTGACGCGGGTCGTGCTGGCTACGGACGACGAACGCATCGCCCAGGCCTGCGCGGAACTGGACATCCCGGCGGTCATGACCTCGGGCAGCCATGAAAGCGGCACGGATCGAGTCCTGGAGGCCGCGACCATTCTGGGAGTACCCGACGAAGCCGTGGTGGTGAACATTCAGGGCGACGAGCCGGCCCTGGAGCCTGCCATGCTATCGGCCCTGGTGGCGCCCTTTGCCGACGAAACCGTGCGAGTGACCACGCTGGCCAAGGAAATTTCCGCCGAACGGGCCGCCAGCCCCAATCAGGTCAAGGTGGCCATTGCCAAGGACGGCCGCGCGCTTTACTTCTCCCGCGCGACCATACCGTTCCCGCGGGACAACGCGCAGGCCACGTATTTCGGACATATTGGACTGTATGCCTTCCGTATGGAGACACTCAGGCGTTTCGCGGAACTCGGGCCAAGCCCGCTGGAGTGCCGGGAAAAGCTGGAGCAGCTGCGCCTGCTCGAAGCCGGCATCCCCATCCGCGTAGTGCTTACCACATTCGACAGCTGCGGCGTGGACAGTCCCGAGGACATCCAGCACGCCGAGCGCATACTCACGGAGAAAACCGATGCGAGCCCTTCTTGCGCTTGAGGACGGCACCTGGTTCGAGGGCCGTTCTTTCACCGGAGCCGGCGAAACGAGCGGCGAGGTCATCTTCAACACCGGCATGACCGGCTACCAGGAGGTACTCACCGATCCCTCCTATGTGGGCCAGATGGTCTGCATGACCTACCCGCACATCGGCAACTACGGAGTCAATCTGGAGGACGTGGAGTCCGATCGAGTGCAAGTGGAAGCCTTCATCGTCAAGGAGTGCTGCCCGACGCCCTCCAACTGGCGGGCCAAGGAATCTCTGCCCGGCTACCTCAAGCGCCACCGAGTCATGGGCATCGAGGGCATCGATACCCGCGCGTTGACCAGACACCTGCGCATCCATGGAGCGCAGCGGGGCATCATTTCCACGGAGGAGAGCGACCCGGCCCGCTTGTCGGCCCGCGCCCGCGAGCTGCCTAGCATGGAAGGCCTGAACCTGGCCGACAAGGTCACGCCCAAGGGGCCCTACGTTTGGACCGGCACGGAACCCAAGCCCGTGACGCTTACGAATGGCCATTACGATTGGCCCGGAACCGGACCACGCGTGGTGGCTTTCGACTTCGGCATCAAGTGGAACATCCTGCGCCTGCTCGCGGCCCAGGGTCTGGATCTGCTCGTGGTGCCCGCGTCCTTCACCGCTGAGCAGGTGGACGCCCTGGCCCCCGACGCCCTGTTCTACTCCAACGGCCCCGGCGATCCGGCAGCCCTGCCCGACGTGGTGGGAAACCTGCGCATCTTGTCCGAGCGCTATCCAGTGGCCGGCATCTGTCTTGGTCACCAGCTTCTGGGCCTGGCCATGGGCGGCAGGACCTTCAAGCTCAAGTTCGGTCACCACGGCCTGAACCATCCCGTCAAGGACCTGACCACGGGCAGGATAGAGATATCCTCGCAGAATCACGGTTTTTGCGTGGACGTTAGCAGCTTGGATTTCCTTGAAACAACCCACGTGAACTTGAACGACGGGACCCTGGAAGGCTTCCAGCACAAGCACAAGCCCATCCTGGCCATCCAGCACCACCCTGAAGCCGGACCCGGTCCGCACGACAGCAGGTATTTCTTCTCCAGGTTCCGGGACATGATCCGAAGCTCCACGGGGAAGTAGCGGGCGAAAGATAAAAACCAAGGAACGCCCATGTCCAACGAACTGACCAAAGCGCGCGCGTTCGTCGCCGCCGTTACGCCCAATGTCAAGCAGCGCAAGCTCGTGCCTGCCGTGAACAGCCTTTACGAGGGCATCAGCATTCTCATGCGCAACCCGCTCATGAAAGCCGAGCGGGAAGAATTCTCCAGGCTTATCGAGGGCGCCGTCTATCAGCTCAGCATCGACCAGGAGCTGAAGAAGGTCTACCCGCTGGTCATCAGCTATGAGCCCGGGCGCGAAAAGGATCTCCTGAACACCCTGCGCGATATCCTCAATGTGCTCACCTCCGAGACCACGGGCAAGGTCAAGGAGATCATCGCCGACCGCGACAAGCGCAAACAGGAAATCCTGCTCAAGGTCCAGGGCATGCTCGACCGCGGCGAGGCAAGCCTGGCCAAGTCAACGGCCGACCGCCTCGTGGCCGATTTCGCCTCGGACATCTCCCTGCGCGCCGACATAGCCGATCGCTTCCTGCGCGCCGAGTGCTATCCCGAGGCCTTCGCGTACCTAGAGGAAGCCCTGCAGCAGGACCCCGAGGCCATCTACCTCTACAACCGCATCGGCATCGTCCTGCGCAAGATGAGGGATTTTCTCACGGCCGAGAAGTACTACATGCGCGCCTTGGAATTCACGGACCAGGACGAATACCTGCTTTTCAACATCGGCCGCATGTACGCCGACTGGAGGCGTTGGTCCAAGGTCAAGGAATATGCGGAGAAGGCCCTGGCCATCAATGAGGGCTTTGACGAGGCTAAAAAGATGCTGGCCTTCGCGGAAAAGAAAATCGGGGCGGAATAGCCGCGCACCCGGATTTGAAAATCCTAGGCTGCTTTCCTCGTAAATACGCGGAGATGGCCCGGAACCGGCTGGTTTCTTGCATTCGACCCCGAAGAGTCTGTCATCGCTGCCCAGGCGCCAGTATACGGCCTGAGCCCAAGCCCGCATAGGCAACCAGTGCTCCAGAACAGAATTCCCGCTACATTGGAGGTCCGCTCCGGACCCGTGAACAAGCGTGTCGGCTTCGGCGCGCCCTGCTTTCTGGTGGCCGAAATCGGCCAGAACCACCAGGGCGACCCTGCCAAGGCCCGTGAACTGGTCATGGCCGCAGCCCGCTGTGGAGCCGATGCCGTAAAGTTCCAGAAGCGCGACGTGGACGCCCTGCTCACCCGCGCTGGACAAGCGCGTCCCTACACCGGACCCAATAGTTTTGGCCCCACCTATGGCGAACACCGCCGGGCGCTGGAGTTGTCGCTGGACCAGTTGGCAGAATGCAAAACCCTGGCGGAGAGCCTGGGCCTGGTCTTTTTCGCCACGCCGTGGGATCCCGTAAGCCTCGACCAGCTCACCCGAATCGGCGTGGGCCTGCTCAAGATATGCTCGGCGGACGTGATCAACCTTCCGCTTATCCGCCAGGCAGCAGCGCTCCAGCTCCCCCTCATCATCTCCACCGGCATGAGCGTGCTGGCGGAGATCGACGCGGCCGTAGCCAATGCCACGCGTTTTCACGAACAGATCATCCTCTTGCACTGCAACAGCACCTATCCCTGCCCACCCGAGGAAGTATCCCTGCCGGTCATGGAGCTCATTCGCCGACGTTATGGCCTGCCCGTGGGTTACTCGGGACACGAACTGGGCCTGGGGCCATCCGTGGCCGCCGCGGCATTGGGCGCTTGCGTGATCGAACGCCATTTCACGCTGGACAGGCGACTACCCGGCACGGACCACCAGGCATCCCTGGAGCCCGCCGAGTTCGCCAGCCTGGCGAGCATGGTGCGTGACGTGGAGAAGGCCCGGCTGGTGGGTGAAAAGCAGGTCTTTGCCGGCGAGCGCAATGCGGCCGCCAAGCTGCGCAAGAGCCTCGTGGCTGCGCGCGACCTTCCGGCCAACCACCGCCTGGGCGCGGAAGATTTTCTGGCCAAGAGCGCCGGCGATCCTCGGGACGGCATCTCTCCCCTGGAGCTTGAGCGCATCATGGGCAAAAAACTGCTAGTTGCCGTGCGGCAGGATGAAATGCTTGCCTGGAATATGCTGACAGGCTAGTGGAATGCACTATGAACATCGTGCATTTCTCCAAGAATTCCCTGGCCGGCGCGCCCCATAGGCTGGCTTCCACGCTCCAGAAGCATACAGTGCACGATGTCCGGCTGATTGACCTTAAGCGCTACGACCCCAGAACCGAGCATGGCTGGTTCGAGTACGACATCATCTTCTCCGAGCAGCAGGAAGAAGCCATTGAGGTCGCGCGCAAGGCGGACATCATCCACCTGCACAACTACCTCGATCTGGACAGCCGCGATTTCGCGCCCATAGATTTCCGCGACCTGCGGCGCAAGGGCGCGCTCTTCGTCCGCCAGTACCATTCCACGCCTCAGATCGTCGCCAAGCACATGGGCAAGCGGCCCGAGGAGATCGTCGCCTTCGACGAAGCGCCTACCCTGGTCATCTCCCAATACCCCGAGCGCTTCTATCCCAAGGCGCGGGTGGTGCCCAACATCCTGCCCCACAATCAGCTCGAATACTCCCCGCTCGTGCCGGAGCGCGACGGCGAGCCCACGTTGGACATCGCCTTTGCGCCGTCCAAGCTTACCAGCGCCTGGGAAGACCGCTGGAACACCAAGGGCGCGCCCGAAACCATGGCCGTCATGGACCGAGTAATGGAGCTGACGGGCTGCTCGGCCCGCACGGTCAACGGCATGCCTCTGAGCGAGGTGCTGCACATCAAGCGCCATGCGCGCATCATCCTCGACGACCTGGTCAACGGCAGCTTTCATCTTTCGGGATTGGAAGGCGTCTGCCTGGGCAAGCCGGTGCTTTGCTACCTGGACGCACGCACCGACTTCGTTCTGCGTGAGATATCGGGCGCAGCGGAAAGCCCGTTCCTCAATGTGCGCCTGGAAGACGCCGTGGAGGTGCTGCACTATCTCGTGGAGCATCCGGCCGAAACCGTGGCTTTGGGCAAGGCCGCGCGCACCTGGGTCGAAACCTACTGGCGAGACGATCTCCTGGCAGTGCAGTACACCCACGTCTACAACCGCTTGGCCCAGAATCCCGATCTGATCACCCGCCAACGCGCCTTCTCCCTCGACTCGCCCGGGGCGGGCTTCAAGGCCGCCGTGCTGCCTGAACTGCTCTACCAGAGCCGACGCAAGCGCTACTTCTCCAGCTGAACCGTCCCGTTCAACCCAGCCGCTCCGCCAGTTCTATGGCCGCACGCAGGCTGCCGAGGTCCGCGATGCCCTGGCCGGCGATGTCGTAGCCTGTGCCGTGGTCCACGGAGGTGCGCACAAAGGGCAGGCCCAGCGTCACGTTGACCGCCTCGCCGAAGTGTATCAGCTTGAGCGGCCCCAGGCCTTGGTCGTGGTACATGGCCAGCACTGCCGAGAAATCGCCGCGCACGGCCCGATGGAAAACCGTGTCGGCAGGGAATGGGCCCTCCGCGGCAAAGCCTTGCGCTTTGGCCTCCTCGATGGCCGGGGTGATGGTGTCGATCTCCTCGCGGCCGATGTGGCCCCACTCGCCGGCATGCGGATTGAGGCCGCACACGGCAACCGGTGCGGAAAGGCCGAGCCGTCGCGTAAAATCGCACGTATGGCGCAGGGCGCGCAGTACGCTCTCGCGCGTTATGAGCCCAGGCACATCCTTGAGCGGCGGGTGCGTGGTGACCAGGCTCACGCGCAGCTTGGGTCCGCACAGGTGCATGGTGACCTCGTCCGGCCCAAGCCCGGCCCGACGTGCCAGGAATTCGGTGTGACCGGGAAAGTCGAAGCCCGCGTCCTGCAACATGGCCTTGTTGAGCGGACAGGTCACCAGGATTCCCGACCATCCGGAGAGCAGCAGGTCGCAGGCCAGATCCAGGCTGTGGCCCGCGACGAGGCCGCCTTCGGCAGAGCCTCGGCCCAGCGGAACGCTGATGTCCCCGACACCCTCAGGCTCTAGGAGATAGAGCCCAGGCGCAAGGTTATATTCGGACGCATTAGCCGCGTTTTCATTATGCCTCGTGACGCTCTCGTCCAGACGCTCCCAACTCAAATCCGGAGCGAAACGCCGGGCCATATCCGCCAGGGAGGACTCCTGACCGATGAGCACGACGGGCCTGTTCAGGGGCGGCTGTTGCGCGAAAAGGCGACAGGCCAGCTCCGGGCCCAGGCCTCCGGGATCGCCGAGCGTTACGAGCAGGGGTTTCACCATTTAAATACCTTCGTTTCCGCAGCCGGACAGGGCGACACCATGCACGCCCACATCAGGACTGACGCGGATAATCTTATTGATTTCTTAGAGCATTTTGCTTTTGAGAATGCTCTGCAAGCCATGCGTCGGCATGGCTTGCCGCCGCGTAGGCGTAGGCGCAATTTACTTGCGCCGTCAACGCCGGAGCGGGCGTCTTATAAGCAATCTGCCTTAAGCGGATCGGAACCAGAAAAGCCCTGTCTTGCGGACACAAGCCGTGAAGAGAAGCGCCACCAAACCAGGCCGCGCTTCTCTTCACGCTTTATCAGGCAGGCTTGAAGGCCACGGCAGCCAAGGGCGGCAGGACCAGCTCCAGAGTGGCGGGCCAAGGTTCGCGGCGCACGTCCAGCGCCATGGCTCCGCCTCCGTTGCCGACATTGGAACCGCCGTAGCAGGCTGCGTCGGTATTGAGTATTTCGCGCCACCAGCCGGCCATGGGGCAGCCGATGCGGTAACCCCCACGCACCACCGGCGTGAAGTTGAAGACCCACAAAATGGGTTCGCCCCGGCTGTCCTTGCGCAGGAAGCTGATGACCGAATTCTCGTAGTCCGCGAAATCCACCCACTCGAAACCGGGCCAGTCGTGGTCGGCCTCATGCATGGCCGGCTCGGCGCGCAAAAGCGCATTCAGGTCACGCACCAGGGCCATGAGCCCCTGGTGGGGCGGATAGCCCGTGACCTCCCATTCGAGCTGGCGCTCGCTGCTCCACTCGTTCCATTGGCCGAACTCCGCACCCATGAACAGGAGCTTCTTGCCAGGGTGGGCCCACTGGTAGGCGAAAAAGGCTCGCTGATTGGCGAACTGCTGCCAGTAGTCGCCAGGCATCTTGGCCAGCAGGGCCTTTTTGCCGTGCACCACCTCGTCATGGGAGATGGGCAGCACGAAGTTTTCCGAGAAGGCATAGAGCATGGAGAAGGTCAGGTTATTGTGATGATGAGCGCGGTGAATCGGCTCCTTGGAGATATATTCCAGGCTGTCGTGCATCCAGCCCATATTCCACTTGAAAGTGAAGCCCAGGCCGCCGGTATAGAGTGGACGGGAGACGCCCGGCCAAGCCGTGGACTCCTCGGCGACCATGATGGCGCCGGGGTAGTGCTCGTGCACCACGCGGTTCAGCTCACGCAGGAAGCCGATGGCTTCGAGGTTCTCCTTGCCGCCCTGTTCGTTGGGCAGCCACTCGCCTTCCTGTCGCGAGTAGTCCAGGTAGAGCATGGAGGCCACGGCATCGATGCGCAGGCCGTCGAAGTGAAACTCCTTGAGCCAGTAGAGCGCATTGGCGAAGAGGAAGTTGCGCACCTCGTGGCGACCGTAATTGAAGATGTAGGTGCCCCAGTCCGGGTGCTCGCCCCGTCGCCAATCTTCATGTTCGAAAAGGGCCGTGCCGTCGAAGCGGCCCAGGCACCATTCGTCCTTGGGGAAATGGCCCGGCACCCAGTCGAGGATGACGCCGATGCCGGCCTGGTGGCATTGGTCCACGAAGTAGCGCAGATCCTCGGGCGTGCCGTAGCGCGAAGTGGGCGCGAAATAGTGGCTGGTCTGGTAGCCCCAGGACTGGTCCAGGGGATGCTCGGCCAGGGGCATGAACTCGATATGCGTGAAACCCAGGTCGCGCACGTAGGGGATGAGCTTGTCGGCCAGTTCGCGGTAGGTCAGGAAGTTGCCGTAGCCGCCGCCGTTTACGCGCCAGGAGCCGGCGTGGACCTCGTAGATGCTCACTGGCCTGTTGAAGGGCAATCCTTGCTCGCGGCGGCGGGCCATCCACTCGCCGTCGCCCCAAACATATTCGTCCAGGTGCCAGAGGATAGCCGCGTTGCCCGGCCGGCGCTCGGCGTATAAGGCGTAAGGGTCTGTCTTGAAAACGACGCCGCCGCAGGCCTGTTCCACTGCGAGTTTGTAGAAAGCGCCTTTGTTCAGGCCGGCGATGACTCCCGCCCAGATGCCCGAGTCGGCCACCGGGTACAGAGGCGATACACCGGGCTGCCAGCAGTTGAAGTCGCCGACCACGCTAACCGCGCGCGCGTTGGGCGCCCAGACCGCGAAACTCCAGCCCTTGGGATAGCCTTGCTCGCTGGCTTCGGCCTCGCTTCCCCCGGCGGGATGCGCACCAAGAAGGCGGTATATGTCCCAATGCTCGCCGCGGCCGAAAAGATACAGGTCGAAAGGCGGGATGTATGCCGGTTCCGTGCTGCAATACTGCATGGATTAGTGCCTGCGCTTTTCTTCTGACCGCGCGCAATATGAAGAAACCAGGCCCGATCGCGGATTCGTCCTGGCGCAATGTTTTAGTATCCCACAATCGAAAGCTAAAGAAGCCCGCCCTGCATTATAAACTTGGCAATGTTTGAGCAAGCTGACCCGCTCTGCCCAGGGTTGCTTTGCGCTCACCCAAAACAGGCCTTCCTGCCCACCTACTCGTTTTGCAGCGGTCTTCTAAAGCATTTTGTATTTCAGACGCTCCCTTCGGCGTTGACGGCGGAATTACATTCCGCCTACGCCTGCGGGGCGACAAGCCATGCCGACGCATGGCTTGCAGAGCATTTTCAAAAGCAAAATGCTCTAAACCGAAACCACGGAATTCTCGCTGCCTGCGAAGGCGTTGTACTCATACCTGTCAGCCGCCGGGTCGTTGCGCCAGTCGCTCTCGCCGAGCAGATAGCGATACTGGTAATCCCTGCCGGCTTCGAGATCGATGGTCACACTGTACTCGCCGGCCTTGGAGCGCTTCATGGGTGTGGCGGAACGGTCCCAGTCATTGAAGTCGCCCACGAGTTGCACCGTGTCGACACCGTTCGTCACCTCCTTGGGCAGGGAGAAGCTTACCTTGCACAGGGGTTTTGTCTTCAAATATTTTTTCTTCAGTGCCATGTGATGTCTCCGAATTCCCGCCGACTCCAGGGACGGCGTCATGGGCGTTGCGCAACTTACGCGTCGGTGCGGTGGTTCCGCGCCGGAGAGCGTCTATATCTATAATCAATCATATACGAACTTTGTCACAGGTACGCAAGCGTCGCAGGTCAGGCAGACACCGGGGCGCATCAGATCAAGATCAGGCCTGGATCAAAGTCGGATCGGGCTGCACACGTGCTCCCGCTTCCCGGTAGACCTCCAGGTACTTCTCCGCAGCCTTGTCCCAGGTGAAATTCTCCTGCATGGCCCGCATGACCATGGCTTGCCATTGCCCCTGATCCTGAAACAGGCTCACTGCCCGCTGGATGGCTTCCAGGAATTGCCCGGGCTCGGATCGCTCGAAGGTGAAGCCCGTGGACCGTGGATCGGGATGGGGCACGATCGTGTCGCGCAAGCCGCCCACGGCCGTGGCAACGGGCGGAGTGCCATAGCGCAGGGCGTACATCTGGGTCAGGCCGCAAGGTTCGTAACGCGAGGGCATTAGGAAAATGTCCGCGCCGGCCTGGATGCGGTGCGCCAAGTCCTCGGTGTAGCCGACCTGCACCGCGAGCCGTCCGGGGTATTCCTCCATGAGCTCCAAAAGCCGGGCCTCGTAGCTCAGGTCGCCCTCGCCCAGGACGATAACGCCAACGCCCATGTCCATGATCCGCGACATGATCTCGATGAGCAGGTCGATGCCTTTCTGGTCGCGCAGACGGCCGATGAAGCCCAAAAGAGGCCTGTCCTCGAGCATGTCTGAGAGGCAAAACTCGCGCAGGAGCATCTGCTTGCAGCGGTGCTTGCCGCTCAACTCCTCGTGTCCGTATGCGCAAGGCAGGAACTTGTCGTCGCGCGGGTCCCACACGCCATAGTCCGCTCCGTTAAGGATGCCGCGCAACCGATACGAACGGGCGCTCAGGATGCCCTCCAGCCCGCAGCCGAAGTCGCAGCCCAGGATCTCGCGGGCATAGCTGGGCGAAACCGTGGTGATCATGTCCGAGTAGGCGATGCCGGCCTTGAGCAGCGAAAAGTCGCCGTAATACTCCACGCCGTCCATGTGCCAGGCCTCGTGGGGCAGGCCGGACTCCCAGAACAGACGCGAGGAGAAGCGACCCTGGAAGGCCAGGTTGTGAATGGTCATGACCGTGCGGGTCTCGCGCCAGTACGGATCGTTGCGGCGCATGAATTCCAGGTAAGCCGGCACCAGTCCGCTCTGCCAGTCGTTGCAGTGGATGATCTTGGGCGCCTCGCCCTGGCGGCGAATCCACGACAAGGCGGCACGGCAGAAGAAGTTGAAGCGCTCGCAGTTGTCGAAGTAGTCGCCGGCATGAGTGTTGTAATAGTAGCGACGGTCGAAATACTCGCCCCGGGAGACGAAGTAGACCGGCACGCCCTCATAGTCGGCTTGGTAGATCTCGGCCGTGGTGGACGGCCACGGATAACCCACGGGGCAGTCGTCCGAAACCAGGCGGAGCTGATAGTTGCCGGTGCGCAGCCGGCCGTAGAACGGCGTAATGACGGCCGCGGGAATGCCCCGGTC
The DNA here is from genome assembly GCF_000422545.1 of Desulfocurvibacter africanus subsp. africanus DSM 2603. Classification (NCBI taxonomy): domain Bacteria; kingdom Pseudomonadati; phylum Thermodesulfobacteriota; class Desulfovibrionia; order Desulfovibrionales; family Desulfovibrionaceae; genus Desulfocurvibacter; species Desulfocurvibacter africanus. The sequence goes on along the minus strand of NZ_AULZ01000013.1, from coordinate 88,588 downwards.
GCGAATGGCCAGCGGCAGGGAGCCGAGCACGTCGGCCAGGCCGCCGGTCTTTGAGAATGGGTATATCTCCGAGGTGACAAAGAGCACCTGGGTTGCCGTGGCCATGTAACCTCACAATCCCTTGCGGGCGTTGCAATCCTTGCTTGAGGTACGGATCATCGAATGGCCAGCCGCCGTAGCGTTTGCAGGTAGTCGTCGAGGATCCTGGCGTGATCGAAGACCATGGGCTCGGGCCATTTGCCCGGCGCGAATACCTCGACGCCTGCCGCGTCATCCCCGGCCTTGAGCTCCGTCGGATCGACGGCAACGGCGGTGAACACGGTGGAGATGGTGTGCAGCCTGGGATCCCTCGCCGGGTCGGAGTAGACGCCGAAAAGGCCCGTCAGCTCAACGCGCAGGCCGGTTTCTTCCCTGGCTTCGCGCACGGCCGCCTGCTCCGCGGTTTCGCCATAGTCGATGAAGCCCCCCGGCAGCGCCCATCCATGCGGTTCGTTGCGGCGCTTGACCAGGACCACGCCGCGACCAGGGATCATGATTATGATGTCCACCGTGGGTGTCGGATTACGATAAGACATGAAATACTCTCCTACCGCACCAATCTGGCGCGGCTTGACCTCGTTTCAAGCCGATCCTAAACTTTTTCAGCCAACCACCGTCGGCAGCGCGGTGCGCACAGCCATATTCGCGCATGCCTTGCGCCGTTACCATCCACATGGCATCGCTCAACCTTCACATAAAACATTACGCTACCTCATTAGGATAAATGCATAAGCATGACAACATCATAATCGTTCATCGCGGAGCGCTCGGAGATTTTTTCCTGGCTTGGCCCGCCCTGCGGCAACTCCGCCTGGGCCTGCCGCATCAGCCGGCGTACTGGCATGGCCGATCCGATCGGCTGCCCTGGCTTGCGCCGCTCGGTATCCAGCCTTGCCCAGCCCCTCTCGCCGCCGCCGTGGAATCCCTGCATCCGGGCGGACCATGGCCAGCGGCCCTGGAGCGCAGCCTTGTCGCCTGGTTCGGCCTGGCAGCTACCGCGCCGATGCAGGACGAAAGGCTCTGGTATCTGCAAGGCCTGCGCTCGGTCGACGTGCAAGCAGCAACCGTCTCCGTTTGCCAAAGCTATAGCCTGCAATTGGAAGGAAAGGGAATACGCCGGGCGGAAGGCTGGAAAAATGGCTGGCGGCAGGCCTTGCCCGCCTGGGATGGACCGGGAGCGAAACGCCTGGCCCTGCTCTTTTCCGGAGCCGGACACAGGCTAAAGCAATGGCCGCTGGTCAAATTTCTTGAACTGGCTCACAGGCTGGAAGAGCTGGGCTTATCCCCCTTGTTCGTGCTCGGCCCGGCCGAAGTCGAGCGGGGTCTCGATACGGACGGCAAACCCTCCGTGCGGCTTGAAGACCCGCTTCATCTGCAAGATTTGCTGCTCTCGACCCGAGTGGCGATCGGCAACGACTGCGGCCCCATGCACCTGGCAGGCAGGCTCGGCGTGCCTGGCGTGGCCGTGTTCGGGCCGACCTCGCGCACCATGTGGGCTCCCGAGGGCATCACGGCCCTGGCCGCACCGTCCGATCTGGCCCCCTGCCGTCCGTGCACCCTGACGACCCACGACCTGCGCTGCCAGGACCCCATCTGCCTGCGGGCGATCAGCGTGGATATGGTCATGCACGCCGTGGAGGATTCTCTTTAGAGCATTTTGCTTTTGAAATGCTCTGCAAGCCATGCGTCGGCATGGCTTGTCGCCCCGCAGGCGTAGGCGGAATGTAATTCCGCCGTCAACGCCGAAGGGAGCGTCTGAAATGCAAAATGCTTTAGAGGCTTGTGGGAATGAGAATGCTGCCGACCCTTGGACCAGAGGGCCTGTCCTTTGGAGAGGCGGCTGGCGGAAACGCCGCCAGTCTTACCGGAGATCCAGCCAGAGATAGGGGCATTGACCGATTGCAGGTCCCTAAAAATGAAACCGGCTCCATGGGGACCATCCCCATGGAGCCGGCTTCCGCAAAAAAAGGAAGGATGACTGATTCCCTTCTAGCAACTCGCGGGCCAAACTTCGTACCGCAGGTTGGTTTCTGCGTAGTAGGCTGAATCAGTGACCCTTTTGATCGATACTATGCCCGGAACGGCCAGATATTCCGGCCAGATTGGTTCAAATATTTAAACCCCAAAAGCGCAAAGTCCGAACCAGGGCTTCGAGCCGGTACAATTCTTTTTACTCGCCTGGCCCGCGCAGCCGGAAGCCTGCCTGCTCCAGGGCCTGCTCGGGCACTGCCCCGATACGCAAGACCTCCAACCGGCAGCATCCCAGCAGGCGCACCACCGTGGAAGCCGCCCCGCCCGAAGGCCAGGGGTGCTCAAGCACGGCGGCATCCACCTCCGCCAGCAAGGCCGGATCAAGATCCTCCGGCCTGGCAGCCGCCGGCCGGCCACTCAGGTTGGCGCTGGTGGCGATGAGCGGCGCGCCCGACTCCAAACAAAGAGCCGCGGCCGTGGCATGGGCGGTCCAGCGCAGGGAGGTCAGCCCTTCTGCATCCTTCACCTGCGGAGCCAGGTCCCGGCGCGCCGGCACGATGATGGACAAGGGGCCGGGCCAGAAGAGGTCCGCCAGACGCGCGAAGTCGGAGTCCTCCAGTTCAGTGACCAGGCCGACCTGCTCCCGCGAGCCCACCACCAGCGGCAGTGGTTTGCCCTCGGGCCGGCCCTTGAGCCGGCACACGCGCGCGGCAGCCTCGGGCAGGAAGGCGCTGCCCCCCAGCCCGTACAAGGTCTCGGTGGGATAGATCACCACTCCGCCCCGCTTGATGGCTTCAATCGCTGCGTGAAAGCTGGTCATGCGTTGTTCCTGGATCGCCGGAGACATGCCCGAGGCAGGCTTTGCGTTCGCCCGGACTTTCGCCAGCCGGACTGTCCGTGCACGATGATTTCCGGTCCATGAGTTCCGGCGGGAATGCCAGGCCTCGAAACCTTGGCCAACTGCCCCGTGGGCATGGGCTCGGGTAAACAAGCCTAGCGGCTGACCCAATCCTTTTCCAGGAGCGCAAGCTCCTCGGGGCTCAGGCTGGCCTTGTCGTACATGCCCTTGGCCCAGCGCTGACGCCAGGCCTCGTACAGGATGATCGCCGCGGCCACAGAGACGTTCAGACTCTGCACCATGCCCATCATGGGAATATAGATTTCGCCGTCGGCCACCTGCGCGAGCTCGGGGCTCGCTCCGTTGTGCTCGTTGCCCAGGATGACCGCCGTCGGCGCGCTCAAGTCCCAGGCCGTAAGCGGCTTGGCCCGCTCGCTGAAGCCCGTGGCCAGGACCTGGAAGTTCTGGTCCTTGAGCCCCCTGTACATCGAGGTCGCATCGGAGTGGCGCGTGCGCATGACCCACTTACGCGCCGAGGCCGAAGACTTCTGGCCCAGGACTGGGAAGGCGCTCGTGGTGTAATACAGGTGCACGCTCGGCACGCCGAAGGCGTCGCAGCTGCGCAATATGGCCGAGACGTTGTGCGGGTCGTGCACATTGTCGATGACCAGCGTCAATCCCTTCTGCCGCCTGGCCAGCACCTGGCGGATGCGGGCCAATCTTTCGTCGGTTATGCAGTAGCGCATGGAGGCCTTTTAGAGACGCGCACGGCAAAAGGCAAGCGATGCCGCGCCTTGACCGGTTAAGACTGAGGCAGTATAGCCGGAACTTATTCGCGGCGCGCCATGCGCTTAATTGGGAATCCGGTGCGAGTCCGGAGCGGTCCCGCCGCTGTAAGCCCTGATCACCTGACCTCCACGATCATGCCTTGGGTCAACCATGCCACTGCCTGCGGGCGGGAAGGCGGCCCAAGGTGGGGCGAGCCAGAAGACCAACCGCGAAACGGCCCAAGGTAAAGGGATCAACGGCAACGGGGGCTTTGCCGAGGTCCGCACATGCGAAGGCCCTTCCGCATTTGGCGGCACAGGGTCTTTTCCATCTCACGCCCCCTCCTCATCGAAGGAGGACCCATGCGCATCCATCAACGTCTCTCAGCATTCCTATCCATCTGCCTCCTGGCCCTGCTCCTCGGCCTCCAGGCCGATCCAGCCCAGGCCCATGGCAAGACCAATGTCGAACCCAAAATCGGCATCCTGCTCGTGACCTTCGGCACCAGCGTGCCCGAGGCGCGCAAGGCCTATGCAACCATCGAATCCAAGGTCAAGGCCGCCTACCCAGGCGTTGAATTGCGCTGGGCCTACACGTCCCGCCAGATCCGCCACAAGGTCGCCACGGAGGAAGGCCTGCGCAACGCCTCGCCCGCCGGAGCTCTGGGCCGCATGCTCGACGACGGTTTCACCCACGTGGCCGTGCAGTCGCTGCACGTCATCCCCGGGCAGGAGTTCAACGACCTGACCGCCATCGTCGCGGCCTTCGGCTCCATGCCCAAGAGCTTCGAGCGCATCGTGCTCGGTCCGCCGCTGCTGTCCGGTCCCGAGGCCATGCAAGCCCTGGCCAAGGCCGTGCTGGCTTCCGTGCCCGGCCTTGGCAACCGCGAGGCCCTGGTGCTCGTGGGCCACGGCACCCACCATCTGGCCTCGGCCTTCTACCCGGCCATGCAGTACTACCTGCAGCAGGAGTCGGAGCGCGCCTTCGTGGGCACCATAGAAAGCTCTCCGTCCATGCAGGATGTCCTGGCCGACCTCGCCAAGCGCAAGATCGCCAAGGCCTACCTCGTGCCATTCCTGACCGTGGCCGGCGACCATGCCCGCAACGACATCGCCGGCAACGAGCCGGATTCCTGGAAATCGCAACTCAAGGCCAAGGGCATCGCTTGCCAGCCCGTCATGCGCGGTCTGGCCGAGGACCCCGCCGTGGTGGACATCTGGGTCGACCAGCTTGGCCTCAGCCTGAAAGCTCTGCGCGACGAACCCAAGGATAATGGATAACAGACTGAACATGGACGCTTCAGCCGCAAAACCAACATTGCGCGGCCAAACGCTTACAACGCCCAGGGCCAGGCTCTCGCTTCGCTGGGGAGCCTTCATGGGCCTGGCCCTGGCGTTGGTCCTGTCCATTCCCGCGGCCTGCGCCGTGGGGCCGCTGGACATCGGCTTTTCCCAGGCGGCGCAGGCTCTGTTGGACCTGTTCCGTTCCGTGCCCCTGACGGATGAGACCACGCGCGTGGTGGTCGTGGACCTGCGCCTCAGCCGCACGCTGCTGGCCGCTGCCGTGGGCGCAGGCCTGGCCGTGTCCGGCGCGGTGTTCCAGGGCATCCTGCAAAATCCCCTGGCCGACCCGTTCACCGTGGGCGTGAGCACGGGCGCGGCTTTCGGTGCATCCACGGCCATCTTCCTCGGCCTGTCGGCCGGGCTGCCGCTCATGGGCATGCCCTTCTTCTCGGACATGGGCCTGCTGCCCCTGGCCGGACTGGCCGGCGGCCTGGCTGCGCTGGCCATCGTCATCCTCCTGGGCCGTTCGGGCGGGACGCTGCGCCGCGAAACCCTGGTGCTGGCCGGCATCGTGGTCTCCACCTTCCTCTCGGCGCTCATCGCCCTGCTCAAGGCCCTGGACGAGGAATCGGTCACGAGCATCGTGTTCTGGATCATGGGCAGCTTCCAAGGGCGCGGCTGGATCCATTTAATCCTGTTTCTGCCCTATTTCTTGCTGGGCGCGGCGCTCATCGCCCTGCGCTCCCGCGAACTGGACATTCTGTCCCTGGGCGAGGTCCAGGCTCGTCAACTCGGCGTTGACGCGGCCCGCACGCGCACGCTGCTGCTCACCGCCGCCAGCCTCATCACCGCAGCCTCGGTTTCCGTGGCCGGGGTTATCGGCTTCGCCGGGCTGGTAGTGCCGCATGTAGTGCGCCTGCTCGTGGGCGGCGAGCACCGGCCGCTGCTGGCCTTCTCGGCCCTGGCCGGGGCATTGGCCCTGATCTGGGCCGACACCCTGGCGCGCAGCGTGCTGCACGGCGGGGCCGAACTGCCCGTGGGCGTGGTCACGGCGCTCCTGGGCGGGCCGTTCTTCGCCCTGCTCCTGCGCCGCCGGGCAAAAGAGTGGCGGCAATGATCCGCCTGGAGAACGCCACATGCGGCTATCCCGGCCCCGGCGGCCGGACAGTGCTGCACAACATCGACCTGCACGTGCATCGGGGATTGGTCACGGGCCTGCTCGGCCCCAACGGCAGCGGCAAATCCACGCTGCTGCTGACCATGGCCGGAGTGCTGCCCCTGCACAACGGCTGCCTGGAGATCGACGGCCACAACGCGGCCGGCCTGAAATCCAGGCAACGCGCACGCCTCGTGTGCAGCGTGCCCCAGTCCGCCGAGCCGCCGCAGGCCCTGGCCTGTTTGTCCGTGGTGCTCATGGGCCGCTATCCGTACCTGTCCTTTCTGGGCACGTACGGACCCGAAGACCGCGAGGCAGCCCTGGCGGCCATGGCTCAGACCGCGACTTTAAATTTCGAGCAACGCCCAGCCGATCAGCTCTCGGGCGGTGAATTCCGCCGCGTGCTGCTGGCCCGCGCCCTGGCCCAGGGCTCCGCGCTCATGCTTCTGGACGAGGCCACGGCCGGCCTGGACATGGCGCGTGCCGTGGAGGCCATGGACCTGCTCAAGGCCAGGGCGCGCCAAGGACTGACCGTATTGGCGGCCATCCACGACCTGAATTTGGCCGCGCTCTACTGCGACCGGCTGATCCTGCTGAAAAACGGCGGCGTGCTGGCCGAGGGACCAACGCACGAGGTCTTTCGCCCGGAACTGCTGCGGGAACTGTATGACACCAATATCGTTGTCGCCCCACACCCCGTCACCGGCGCGCCCCAGGCGCACCTGGTGCCCGGTGAGTAAGAGGGAAGAGAATGCAGGGAGGGCGCTGCCCTCCCCGCACCCCACCCGCCAGGGGGATGATCCCCCTGGACCCCACGTTTCTCGCCGGTCTGATGCCAGCGGAGGAACCGCTGGCATCAGACCGGCTCGGGGCTGGATTGCACACACGGTTTTGATCCCCACCCCGTGGGAGCGGCTTTTTCGCCGTTTCGGCGGAAAAGCAGCTCCCACACATCGGGGGGTCTGGGGGAGTCGTTACTCCCCCAGCCGCCGGAGGCATATTCTCTTCGCTTTAATCTTGGCCATTGTACTGCTGACGGCACCGGCGGCTTGGGCTGGGCCGGTCATCGTGGACGACCTGGGGCAGCGGGTGGAGCTGGCAGCGCCGGCGCGGCGAGTGATCCCGCTATATAGCGGCCTGGGCGAGATTGTTTCGGCCATGGGCTTGGGCGAACGCCTCGTGGCCCGCACCAATGTGGATAACTGGCCGACCGAAGCCCTGGCCAGGCCTTCCATTGGCACGCACATGCGCCCCAACATGGAGTTGATGCTGGGACTCAAGCCCGACCTGGTGTTGCAGCTTGCTGGCCGCGATGCGGCGCTGCAATCCGTGGAGGCAGTGCGCAACCACGACATCCCCGTGGCGGTCTTTGTCATCGACGATTTCGCCTCGCTCTTCACGGCCATGGAGCGCATTGGCATACTGCTGGGCGCGGAGGATGCGGCAAGGCAGGAAACCGCCCGCATCCAGGCCAGACTGGCGGCAGTGGATAAAGCCGTGGAAGGCGTGCAGCGCCCATCGGTTTTTTTCGAGGTGCGCTATCCCAACCTGCTGGCCGCGGGCAAGGATTCCATGGTCTCGGAAATCATCCGCCGCGCAGGCGGCGAGAACGTCGTAGCGCAGGGCAAAAAGCTCGTGCGCCTGAGCGAGGAAGTCCTGGTCGGTCTGAATCCCGAAGTCTATCTGGTGCAACAAGGCCCCATGAATCCCGCGCCGCCACACCCGTCCGGCCGCAGCCATTTCCGTACTCTGGCCGCCGTGCGTTCCGGCCGCGTGCTCATGGTGGACGAGGCCCTATACTCCCGGCCCGGTCCACGCAGTGTGCAGGCCGTGGAAGAACTTGCCACCTTCCTGCACCCGGACCGTTTCCCCAAACCATCTAGCAACAAAGACAGCAAGTGAGCACAAGCAAAGGCCTTCTCCATGCAGTGGGCGTTGGTCCCGGCGATCCGGACCTGATAACTCTCAAGGCCATCCGCGCCCTTAATGCGGCCGACGTGGTTTTCGCCGCGGCCTCGCCCAAGAACGACCATTCCCTGGCCCTGTCCATCGCCGCCGCGCATCTCAAGCCGAGCGTGCCCGTGGTGCGCCTAGACTTTCCTATGACTCGCGATGCCGAAGTGCTGTCGCGAGCCTGGGAAACCAACGCCCGCACGGTGCTGGAAGCCCTGAATGCCGGCAAGGATGCAGTCTTCCTGACTCTGGGCGATCCCATGACCTACTCCACCTGCGGCTACCTGCTGCGCACCCTGCGCGAAATGGACCCGGCCGCGCGTGTGGAGATCGTGCCCGGCGTGACCTCCTACCAGGCCGCCGCAGCCCTGGCCGGGCAAACCCTGGCCGAGTCGGGCGAAAGCTTCATCGTCCTGTCCGGCATTCGCGACGCCGAGGATTTGCAGCGCGGCCTGGAAGTGGCCGAGAACGCAGTGATTCTCAAAGCTTACCGCAACTTCCCGGCCATCACGCAGGCCCTGCGACGCACGGGTGCGCAGGATTCGGCCCTGCTGGTCAGCCAATGCGGCCTGCCGGGCCAGTCCGTGCACCGAGGCCTGGACCAGTGCCCCGAACAGCCGCCCTACCTTTCGCTGCTGTTGGTCAAACGCGGCAAGTCCTAGGCGGCTTCAAAAGGCGGATATGGCCCGGCGGTTGTAGACTTGTGGTTCCCAACTGCCGGAGCTTGACCGTGTCTTTGTCGCTGCACACCGACAAATCAACCATCATGGGTGAATAAAAACGATCGGGCCAGCCGGTTCCTCTGGCTGGCCCGAAAATTCGCGGGTCCAGGGCCGCGTCGGCCCTGGTGGGTGAGGGTTCGGGAGAGGGCAAAGCCCTCTCCCGGTTATTCGCTTGGCGAGCTTAAACGCTACGCAATAGTTCAGTCAGGGTCTGCGCAAAAGCATCCAGGTCGGCACGGTCGATGGTCAGGGCCGGCAGAAGCCGGAGCACCTTGTCCTGGGTCAGGTTGCACACGAAACCCTGATCCAGCAGGCTCTTCCAGATCCCCGCACCGGGGAAGTCCAGCTCGATGCCGATCATCAGCCCCATGCCGCGCACCTCACGGACCTTGCCGGGGCAGGCCTTGGCCATGTCGCGGAACAGGCCCTGGGCGTAGCTGCCCAGCTCGGCGGCGCGCTCGTCCAGCCGATCGCGCTGCATGATCTCCACGACCTTGTCGGCCGCGGCCGCCACCAACGCGCCGCCGCCGAAGGTAGTGGCGTGGGTGCCTGGGACGAAACCGCAGGCGATCTCGGACGAGGCCATCATGGCGCCCATGGGCAGGCCGTTGGCCAAGGCCTTGGCCGTGGTGAAGATGTCGGGCGTCAGGTCGAAGTGCTGATGGGCCCAGAAGCGGCCCGTGCGGCACAGGCCCGCCTGCACCTCATCGACCATGAACAGCACGCCGCGCTCGCGGCAAAGCCGCTGGACGGCCTGGGCGTATTCGGCGGCCATGGGTCGGATGCCGCCCTCGCCTTGGACGATCTCCACGAGCACGCCGGCCGTGCGCTCGTTGATGGTGGCCGCCAGGGCTTCAATGTCGCCCCAGGGCGCGGTGACGAATCCTCCGGGCATGGGCTCGAAGCCCTGCTTGAACTTGGCCTGGCCCGTGGCCGCGACCATGGCCAGGGTTCGGCCGTGAAAGGAGCCCGAGAGTGTGACAATTTCGTACGCGTCGCGTCCGCGCACCGTGCGCATGGCCCGCCGGGCCAGCTTGCAGGCGGCTTCGTTGGCTTCGGCCCCAGAGTTGCAAAAGAACACGCGACCGGCCGTGCAGGTGGACAGCAGCCGCTCGGCCAGGGCCACCTGCTCCTGCTGGTAGAAAAGGTTGCTCACGTGAATGAGCTTGTCGGCCTGGGCCTTTATGACCTCCACCACCTCGGGGTGGCCGTGGCCTAAGCTGGTCACGGCGATGCCCGAGAGCAGGTCCACGTACTCGCGACCGTCCAGGTCCCACAGACGGCTGCCCTTGGCTCTGGCCACGGCCAAGGGATAGCGGCCGTAGGTGGAGCAGACGGCTGCGTTGTCGCGGGCCTTGAGGGTCTCGAAAGTGCTGCTCATGGCGCATGCCTCCATCAGAGTGTTCCAGTATGGCCGAAGCCGCCCGAACCACGCCGGGTCGACGTCAGCTCGTCCACGATGCTCAGGCGCGCGGCGAAGTATGGAAGGAAGAGGAGCTGCGCCATGCGCTCGCCGCGCGCGATTCTGCGCTCCTCGCCCGAGGTGTTCAGCAGCCAGACCGTGACTTCGCCGCGATAGTCCGGGTCGATGACGCCAACGCCCTGGGCCACGGAGAGTCCGTCGCGCGCGCCCAGGCCGCTGCGCGAGAAAACGAAGCCGGCCAGGCCGGGCTGCTCGATTTCGATGGCCAAGCCCGCAGGCACGGCCGCGCGGCCACCGGCCGGTATGATCAGCTCGGGCTCGTCGATGCACGCGCGCAGGTCCAGGCCGGCCGAGCACTCCGTGGCGTAGGCCAGGGCATGCTCCCGCCAGACGGAGTGAAGGAACTTGACCTTGACTCCTACCGTGGGGCAACGTGATGGATTCGGCGAGCTGTGCGGCATTGGGCGGGCTCCTTGGCTGGGCCGGATGGCGATAAACCACAGATCCGGCGCGAAACCGGGAACGCATGGCAATAGGCCAGGGTTGTGTAAAATGCAAGCCATCGCGGCTAGTTCCGGCGCAGCCTTGCCTTTTTTACCCGCCGCTGGCAGAAAACGATACAATTGAAATGGCGAATCTTCGCTGACAGTTTGGCAAAACAAGCAGGCCGCCAGACCCATGAGAACTGAAACTCTGACATAACAGCGGCAGCGCATAATATTTTTCCGAGGAGTCGATAATGCGTCCACTTCGTTCCTTCAGCGTGGTAGCCAAGCTCCCGCCGAATCTTGCCCCCATGTGGGAACTGGCCTACAATTTCCTGTTCTCCTGGAACGACCAGATCGCCGATCTGTTCTCCCAGATCGACCAGCGCCTGTGGCGCGAGAGCGACGGCAACCCCGTGGCCTTCCTGAACAGCCTGCCCCAGATGACCTTGGACATACTGGCTCAGGACCGCTTCTTCCTTGCGCGGCTGAATGACCTGCTCGCCTCCCTGCGCCAGTACGTGGCCAAGGACCAGCCGACCATCAACTTCCCGCATAAGGCCGAGGACAAGCCGGTGGTGGCCTATTTCAGCGCCGAGTACGGCCTGGACCTGTCGCTGCCCGTATACTCCGGCGGCCTTGGCATCCTGGCCGGCGACCACCTCAAGTCCGCCAGCGACCTGAACGTCCCCCTGGTGGCCGTGGGTCTGTGCTACCAGCAGGGCTATTTCCGCCAATACCTCACGCCCGACGGCTGGCAGCAGGAGCGTTATCCGACTTACGATTTCGAGCAGTTGCCCATATCCCCGGTTCAGGACCAGGCTGGCCACCCCGTGCTCATTGAAGTGGATCTGCTGGGCGAAAAACTCAGGGCGCGCATCTGGAAAGCCCAGGTCGGCCGCGTTTCCCTGTACCTGCTGGACTCGAATATCGGCGATAATCCGCCGCATCTGCGCGGCGTCACGGCCCGGCTGTACGGCGGGGACCTGGAGATGCGCCTGCGCCAGGAGATCCTGCTCGGCGTCGGCGGCATCCGCGCCCTGTGGGCCATGGGCCTGGAGCCCAAGGTCATCCATATGAACGAGGGCCACTCGGCCTTCGCCGGCCTGGAACGCATCCGGGTGTTCATGAGCCAGCATAGCCTGTCCTTCGAGGCGGCCATGGAACTGGTGGCCTCCTCCTCGGTCTTCACCACGCATACGCCGGTGCCAGCGGGCAATGACCGCTTCCCGCCCGAGCTCATGCAGCGCTACTTCGATCCCTACGCGCGCCAGATCGGCCTGGCCTGGAAGGTCTTCATGGCCCTGGGCCGCGAGGACCCGCGCGACGACGGCGAGTTCTTCTGCATGACCGTGCTGGCTTTGCGGCTGTCGCGCTTCAGCAACGGCGTGAGCAAGCTGCACGGTCATGTGTCGCGAAACATGTGGAAGCGCGTCTGGCCCCAGTACCCGGTGGAGGACGTGCCCATCGGAGCCATCACCAACGGCGTGCACATGCCCACCTGGGTGGCCTACGACATGGCCCTGCTCTACGACCGCTATCTGGGACCGACTTGGAAGGAGGACCCGGACTGCGACCGCGTGTTCAAGCTGGCCGATACCATTCCCGAATCGGAGCTGTGGCGCACCCATGAACGCCTGCGCGAGCGGCTTATCGATTACGTGCGCTACCGCCTGCGCGAACAGCTCAAGCGCAAGGGCGCGCGGGCCAAGGAACTCGAGGCCGCGGACAGCGTGCTCAATCCCCAGGCCCTGACCATATGCTTCGCCCGCCGGTTCGCCACCTATAAGCGCGCCAACCTGCTGTTGCAGGACAGGGAGCGGCTGCTGCGCATCCTGAACGACAGCGAGCAGCCCGTGCAGATGGTCTTCGCCGGCAAGGCCCACCCTCACGACAACGAGGGCAAGAAGATCATCCAGCAGATCGTGCAGCTCTGCCGCATGCCAGAGCTGCGCAACAAGCTCGTGTTCATCGAGGACTACGACATGATCCTGGCCAAGCACCTGGTCCAGGGTGGCGACGTGTGGCTCAACAACCCGCGTAGGCCTCTGGAGGCCTGCGGCACCAGCGGCATGAAGGCCATGGCCAACGGCATGCTCAACCTGAGCGTGCTGGACGGCTGGTGGGACGAGGCTTACCAGCCGGACAACAGCGTGGGCTTCGCCATCGGCAAGGGCGAGGAGTACGACGACCTGGCCTACCAGGATTTCGTGGAGAGCCAGACTTTGTACAATGTGCTTGAGACCGAGGTCATCCCGGACTTCTACGACCGCGCCCACGACAGCCTGCCGCGCAACTGGATCAAGCGCATGAAGAAGGCCCTGGTGGAGCTTGGCCCGGTGTTCAATGCCCATCGCATGGTCGAGGAGTACAGCTGGCGCACGTACGCGCCGGCCTACGAGAACTACAAGCGGCTGGTGCGCGACAATTTCCAGCCGGCCAAGGACCTGGCAGCCTGGCGTATGGATCTCATGACCAAGTGGAGCCAGATCCGCATTCGCAACGTGCGCGCCGCGGCCGGGGACCAGATCCACGTCAAGCAGCCGCTGGTGGTGGAGGCCGAGATATTCCTGGACGGCCTGCGGCCCGAGGACATCCAGGCCGAAATCTACGCCGGCCCGTTGACCCAGGACGGCCAGTTCGCCCAGCGCACCACCACGATCATGCGCAACGAAGGCCTTGCCCAGGACGGCTGGCATCTCTACCGAGGCCAGACCATGCCGGGCGAGGCCGGACGCTTCGGCTTCACCATGCGCATCCTGCCGCATCATCCGTTGCTGCTGGATCCGCATTCATTGGGGCTTATCCGCTGGGTGGACGCACAGTAGAGCCTGAAACGAATCCGATCACGGGCGGGGCCGCAGGGCCCCGCCTTTTTTTGCGCCTTCCGGATAGAGCATTTTGCTTTTGAAAATGCTCTGCAAGCCATGCGTCGGCATGGCTTGCCGCCGCGTAGGCGTAGGCGCAATTCACTTGCGCCGTCAACGCCGGAGCGGGCGTCTTAAAAGCAATCTGCTCTAAAAAAGAACGAAAGTGGGCGAGCAAGATTTGCTACGGGTTGTTCGCCAGGCTCTCTTCCCGCAAGCCGGACAACTCACCTGCCTAGCTTTTTCATCATCTCACGATTGAAGGCCGGTATGTCGTTCGGGTTGCGCGAGAACACGTAATTGCCTTCCACCACGACCTCCTGGTCCTTGACCGTGGCTCCGGCCTTTTTCAACTCAGGCTGCACTTCGCTGTAGGCCGTGGCTGTCTTGCCCTGCATAAGGCCGGCCGAGATGAGGATCTGCGGGCCGTGGCAAATGGCCGCGATGGGCTTGTGCTTGGCGTCGAAGGCTTTTGCAATCTCCTGCACTTCCTTGATGTCGCGCAGCTTGGACGGCGCCTTGCCGCCAGGCAGAAAGAGCAGGTCGTAGCCGTCCAGGCCGTCCATGGAGATGTCCTTGACGCCCAAGTTGGCCTCCACCTCGTAGCCGTGCTTGCCCTTGACCTTGCCTTTGCTGGGCGCGGCCACGTCCACCTGTAGGCCCTCCTCTTTGAGCCGGTACATGGGCGCCAGCAGTTCGGTATCCTCGAATTCGTCGGCGGTAATTATGAGCACCTTCTTGCCGGATACGGCCATGGTTAACCTCCTGGGGTTTGGGATAACTCGAGTGATCAGCCCTAGTTTATCCCATAGCGGCTGCCATCAGGCAACCCGGCCATTGGATTTGAATCGCACTGATCATCCCGAGAGCATGAAATTTGGTATTCTTCAGATACGTTCAAAAAACCAAGCTGACGTAGTAATCTTCATTATCAGGCCAGCTAATATCGAGTTTTCCTCTATCTTGAGACAAGACCTGGCCTTGACGACTTCCGTCTCGGTGCGAGTCTACATATATATTTTAATGACTTAAGAGCTAATGAACAGGCTGTGACATTTTCAGCAAATAGAGGTTAATAAGTCTAGTCATTAAGGTACATTTTTTACAATGTCTTGCTCTTTACCTGCTTTAGCCATTCAGATTATACCCACTCCAGCCACCCAAAAGCGCAATTTTTTTTCGCTTGATAAGCGGAAAACCCCATGCGTGCATGCAATAGCATTCATGCATTCCACTCATGACTAAAATGAGTGGGCAATCAGTCTTATAATACGCATTATCGGGAGACGCACAGATGACTATTATGAAAACATTTATGGCCGTTTGCGGCGGTGCATGCCTGCTGGCCATCACAACCCTCATCTTGGTCGTCAACTACGACCTAGGCAACGAAATTGAAGAACAATATCGACAGAAAGCGGAAGTGCTTCTCTACAGCATGAAGGCCGTACGCTCGCATGTGGGAGGAGTCGTGCGCCCCGAGGCGACAAAACTTCTGGAAAAGGAAGACTTCGTCACTGAACTCCAATCGACTTCTTTCGCGGCCAACGGAGTGTTTTCCCGCATCCCCGAACCAATGAAGCACGGCATCACCTTCCGCACCGTGTCGACCAAGCCCCTCAATCCGACCAACAGGGCGACATCGGTTGAGGCCGAGCTCATCGGCCTTCTGGACCGCATGCATGCCGACAATCAAAAAGAGCTGATCTGGAAAGGCGTAAAGAGCATCAAGGGTATTGATACCTATGTCATAGCCGTGGGCGAGGCCAACAAGAAGAGTTGCCTGCCTTGTCACTCCAGGCCAGAAGATGCGCCCAAGTCGCTGCGCGGCAAGTACGCCTTTGACAGCCCGCACCGGTTGGAAAACAGGGTCGAAACCGCGGAGGTGGCCTATATCCCCCTTTCGACCGTGAGCGCTACCGTCATGAAATCCAGTCGGACGCTGCTTTTCATCGGACTTGCGGGCATAGCGACGGTCCTGGCGGCCATGTACCTGAGCTTCTCGAAGCTGGTGGGCAGCCCCCTGGCGCGTCTGGAGCGCTACGCCGCCAAGGTGGACGCGGGCAACCTGGACGCTTCCGCCGAGGGCGCGTTCCGCGCCGAGCTTGGCAGGCTCAAGCAGTCCATGGAGCGCATGGTCGATTCGCTCAGGCACAAAGTTCGTGAAAGCTCCCAGAAGGAAGAGGAAGCCCGACTCCACGCCCAGCAGGCCGAGGAAAACCATAAGGCAGTCACCGTGGCGCGCGAGCAGGCCCAGGCCGCGCATAGGGAAGGCCTGCGCACGGCGGCATCCAAGCTCATGACCATCACCGAGCGTATCCGCAAGAATGCCGGCGGGCTCACGAACCAAGTTAATCGCGCCGTCCAAGGCGCGCAGGATCAGCAGCACCGGCTGGAGGAGGCCGCCTCCACGGTGGAGGAGATCAACGCCTCGGTGCTGCAGGTGGCGGCGGATGCACGCGAGGCCGCGAACAGCTCCGAAGACACCAAGCGCAAAGCCCTCGAGGGCGCGGAAATCGTCAACCGCTCCGTGGAAGCCATCAACATGGTCAACAACATGGCTGCCTCGCTCAAGGGCAACATGACCGAATTGGGCGGCAAGGCCGAGGCCATTGGCCAGGTCATCGGGGTCATCAACGACATCGCGGACCAGACCAATCTGCTGGCCCTCAACGCCGCCATTGAAGCGGCCAGGGCCGGCGATGCGGGCCGAGGTTTCGCCGTGGTGGCTGACGAGGTGCGCAAGTTGGCTGAGAAGACCGTGGTGGCCACAAAGGAAGTTGCCGAGCACATCAAGGGAATCCAGGCAGCCGCGCGGCTGAATGTAACCGGCGTGGACCAGGCCAAGTCGGCCGTGGATGCCGCCACCGAGTTGGCCGGTTCATCTGGTCATTCCTTGTCGGCCATACTGACCCTGGCGGGCGGCTCGGCCGGCCGGGTACAGGACATTGCCGCCGCAGCCAACCAGCAGGCCGTGGCCACCGATAACGTACGGGCAACCCTTGAGAAAATCAGCCAGACCGCAGCGGACTACGCATCGGGCATGGCCGAGTCGGCCAAGGCCGCCATGGCGCTGGATACCATGGCCGAGGAATTGCGCACTCTCATCCACGAGTTGGAAAAGGATTAGAGCATTTTGCTTTTGAAAATGCTCTGCAAGCCATGCGTCGGCATGGCTTGCCGCTAGCTTCGGCGTAGGCGCAATTCACTTGAGCCTACGCCGGAGCGGGCTTCTTAAAAGCAATCTGCTATAGAATAAACCAAGAAAGCCGCCCGGTGGGAATCCACCGGGCGGCTTTCTTGCGGTATAGAGGCTTGGGGAGGATGGATCGAAAATCGTCTCGTCAGCCAGAACTCTCTGGCCTAGATGAACTGCCTTCGGTTAACAGCCGCCGCGCATCATGCCGCGCCCGCCTCGGGGACCGTTGCCGCCGCCGAAACCGCCGCAGTTGCCGTAGGCAGCGGGCAGGCCTTCCTTCTGCAGAGCGGCGCGGAAGGCTTCGCGCTGCGTGTACTGCTTAGCACGCAGGTCCTTGAGCTCGTTCACGAGCTGGGTGATGCGCTCGGGCTTGGTGTTCGGGTTCTGGGCAAGCGCATCCAACTCGGTCCTTTTGGCCCAGATATCCTGCTGCAGAGCAAAGCCTTTCTTCTGGTGCTCGGCGAACAGGGCATCAAACTTCTGCTGCTGCTCCGGGGTCAGGTTCTGGGCTTGGCCGGCGCCGTATCCAGGGCAGTTGCCCGGACCCCATCCGCCACGACCCACGCCGGGCTGGGCAAAAGCCAGGGCCGCGGTGATCAGCACGGCCAGTCCGCTGAGGACAACGATGCGCATGGTCTTGGTATTCATAGCTCCACTCCTTTAGCTTCCTGCGGTTTTTTCCGCTTGCTGTTGCCTTCATTAAGCAGAGAGCGTGCCATTTTGTTTGTTTAAATTATAACAGCAGCTTGCAGATAGATTTTTCTGGGTTTATTTTTGGCTTGTGCAGTTTAATGCACAAATGCATTAAATCCATTGCACAAGTGCAAGATTATTGCACAATGGATTTCAGCTTCTTCTCGCGGTTAGGACGTCCAGGTTGCCCTTGTTGCCGGGGATGGCTATTTAGTCCGAGCAGCGCATGGAGGAAATACCCATGATCAAGGCAGGCTTCCGCGAATACACCAAGGCCCTGTTGCGCACGGCCGACTACGTGCGCGACGCGCAGTGCGGCTGCGTGGTGGCGCATGTGCCCCTGCTGCCCGGCTGCATCACCCAAGCCGAGACGTTCGAGGATGCGCGCGACAACCTTATCGACGCCATGGAGCTGTGGATTCTCAACGGGCTCATGCACGGCGAAATCATGCCCGAGGTCGGCGGCATCTGCCTGGGTGCCTGTGCCTGCGAACTGGAAGAATGCGAGACCGGGGATGGCTGAACTGGTGCCGCTTTCCCGCCGGGAGCTGGTGCGCAAGCTGCGCCGCCTTGGCTTCGAGGGCCCCTACTCCGGTGGGCGGCATGCCTTCATGCTCGGCCGTGAAAAACGAGCCGTCATCCCCAATCCCCATGGCGGGGACATCTCTCCGGCCTTCATCCGCGAATTTCTCAAGCAGACCGGCATAGACGCCGAGAAATGGACATATGCCTGATATCGCGACCGACAACACAGCCAGGCGACGCTTCACCGTCACCGGTCAGGTGCAGGGCGTGGGCTTCCGCCCCTTTGTCTTCCGTCTGGCCCACGAGCTGGGACTGACCGGCAGCGTGCGCAACACGCCCGAGGGAGTGGCCGTGGAGGTGCAGGGCACACCCGAGGCCGTGGAAGTTTTCGGTCGCGACCTGCAAGGCAAGCTGCCGCCCCTGGCGCGCATTGTTGGACTGACACAACAGGAGCTGGAGCCCGAGGCCGGGGAACAGGAGTTCCGCATCCTGGCCTCCACAGCTGGTCACGGCCATCAGGTGCTCATCTCGCCCGATACGGCCACCTGCGCCGACTGCCTGGCGGACATGCGGGACCCGTCCAACCGCCGCCAATTGTATCCATTCACCAACTGCACCAACTGCGGTCCGCGCTACACCATCACCCGTTCCATTCCCTACGACCGGGCCACGACCTCCATGGCCTGCTTCCCCCTGTGCGACGCCTGCCGGGCCGAGTACGAGAATCCCCTGGACCGGCGCTTCCACGCTCAGCCCAACGCCTGCCCGGAGTGCGGCCCAAAGGTCTGGCTCACGGACAGGGACGGCCGGAACATGGCCGAGCGCGACGAGGCCATGCGCCGGCTGGCCGAGGCCCTGGCCGAAGGGCTGGTCTGCGCGATCAAGGGTCTGGGCGGCTTCCACCTGGCCTGCGACGCGACCAGCGCCATGGCCGTGGCCGTCCTGCGCGAGCGCAAGAATCGGCGCGGCAAGCCCCTGGCGGTCATGGTCCCGAACCTGGACACGGCCCGACGGCTGGCGGAAATCAACGCGGAAGAGGAACGCTGGCTGACGGGCAAGGAGCGGCCCATCGTGCTGCTGCGCCGCAGGCCCGACAGCCAGCTGGCGGCCGACATCTCGCCGGACACGCAGTTCATCGGCGTCATGCTCCCCTACACGCCGCTGCACCATGTGGTTTTTCATCATCTGCAAGGCCGCGTGGACCTGCCGGCTCTGGTCATGACCTCGGGCAATTTCAGTTCCGAGCCCATCAGCATCGGCAACCGCGAGGCCCTGCGCAGGCTGGCGGACATCGCCGACCTGTTCCTGCTGCACGACCGTGACATCCTCATCCGCACCGACGATTCGGTCCTGCGCGTGCTGCCGACGGGCAAACCGCAGTTCCTGCGCCGCGCGCGCGGCTTCACGCCCACTCCGATCTTTCTCGCCGGTAAAAGCCCGTCCGTGCTGGGATTGGGGCCGGAACTGAAAAACACTTTATGCGTGACCAAGGACGACCAAGCCTTCGTGAGCCAGCACATCGGGGACATGGAAAACCTGGAGACACTCGGATTTCATCACGAGATCCGGCAGCATCTCGTGTCCATTCTGCAAACCTCGCCCGTGGCTCTTGTGCGCGACCTGCACCCGGACTACCTGACCACGGCTTATGCCCTTGAGCAACGCGAACTGCCCGTGCTGACCCTGCAACACCATTTCGCACATGCCTTCTCGGTACTGGCCGAACACCGCCATCAGGGTCCGGCCCTGGCCCTGGCCCTGGACGGAACAGGCTTTGGCGAGGACGGCACCCTGTGGGGCGGCGAGGCCTTGTTCGTGGATACGCAGACCCTGGAACGCAAGCGGCTCGGCCATTTCGCACCGGCCCCGCTACCCGGCGGCGAGGCGGCCATCCGCGAGCCCTGGCGCATCGCCCAGGCTTACCTGTGGGCCTGCGGCATCACCACGCCGGACAAGAAGCCATGGCCGTGGCTTGCGGAACACGCGCAGGCCAGCGCATTCGTGGCGCGCATGCTGGAGCGCGACGTGAACTGCCCGCGCAGCACGAGTTGCGGCCGGCTGTTCGACGCGGTCTCGGCCCTGCTGGGGCTCAAGCTGAAAATCGACTACGAGGGCCAGGCAGCCATCGTTCTGGAGCAGGCCCAGGACCAAAACGTCAGTGCGGAATCCAGAGGCTATGCCTGCCCCCTGCTGCCAAGTCCGCTGGCTCCGGACGAGTCCACGATGCTCGATACGCTGACCCTGTTCCGGGCCGTGCATGAGGATTTCCAGGCTGGCGTTCCGACCGGGACCATCAGCCGCCGTTTCCACCTGGGGCTCATCGAGGGCCTGGCCGAACTCGCGTCTTCATTGGCCGAGCGCACCGGCGTGCGCACCGTGGCCCTGAGCGGCGGGGTCATGCTGAACCTGACCATGGCCACGCTGCTGCCCGAGGCCCTGGCTCGACGCGGGCTCACCCCGCTATCCCATGAGCAGCTCCCGCCGGGCGACGCCTGCATCTCCCTGGGCCAAGCCGCCTGGGGCCGCCGAGCCGTGGAGCTGGGCCTGCTCCGCCATCCGCCGCAGCCGTAGGGCTGTCCCCACAAGAGCCGGGGGCTTGCTCTTTCCGTACATGGCCCTGGCCGCCCACTCTCCGTTTATTACCAGTTTGTGTTCACTGTGGCCGATGCGTGGTAGTCTGGTCGTCCATTCGCCTATAGCAAGGAGGTACGACCATGAAGCGCATCTCGATTCTGCTAACGGCTACGCTGGCTGTCGCTCTGCTCTTGGGCGGCGGGGATCTACGCTTGGCCATGGGCCAGGCAAAGCCGCCCCAAAAAGCAGGCAAGGATTCGGTAAGCTGCATTGCGCCAGCAAAAGGGCCGATTTCGCCTCAAGGCGAGCCTGCGCAGGCGGGCGACGCCAATGCAACATCAGACGGCCTTCCGGTGATGCAAGCCCGAGTGGGCAAGCCCGCCCCGGACTTCGAGGCCAATGCGTTCCACAAGGGTGAGTTCAAGAATATCAAGCTATCTGATTATAAAGGCCAGTGGGTAGTGCTCTGCTTCTATCCGGGCGATTTCACCTTTGTTTGACCTACTGAACTGACCGCGGTTGCGGTCGTATATGACAAGCTCCGCCAGATGGGTGCCGAGGTGCTCGCAGTGAGCACCGACAGCCGCTTCACACATAAAATATGGCAGACGGACGAACTCTCCAAGATGGTCAAAGGCGGTGTGCCTTATCCCATGCTCTCGGACGCGGGAGGCCGCATCGGCCAAGTCTATGGCGTTTATGATGACGCGTCGGGCGTGGACATCCGGGGCAGGTTCATTATCGATCCGGATGGCGTCATCCAGGCCCAGGAGGTGTTGACGCCATCCGTTGGGCGCAATCCCTCTGAATTGCTTCGTCAATTGGCCGCGTTCGAGCTTGTGCGCGAGACCAGCAAGGCCACGCCCTCTGGCTGGCAGCCAGGCAGGCCGACGCTGACCCCAGGGCCGGATCTTGTGGGGAACGTATGGAAGGAGTGGAAGCCGGAGATGGCTTTTAGCCGCTAGCTACTATCATTGCGGCTCGATCTGCAGAAGAGGGTTGCGGTCACTCATTCTAAGTCAGGCAAACAAGCTGGACCGCAGCATCTAGAGTAGATTGCTTTTAAGACGCCCGCTCCGGCGTTGACGGCGCAAGTGAATTGCGCCTACGCCTACACGGCGGCAAGCCATGCCGACGCATGGCTTGCAGAGCATTTTCAAAAGCAAAATGCTCTAAACGCAATCCCTTCTGCAGTATTCACACCTGCATTGAAATCGATACAGGCTACAAAGCCTCTCCTATCTCTGAACCAGCTCGATCTCTTTGCAAGCGATCATGCCTTGCCATGCCAGCGCTCCATGTGCCGCCGGTGCGTCTCCAGATAAGCACCGGGCTTGAAGTGCGTGTCATAGAACTCCAGCTCCAGGTGGTGCGCCTGCAGGTACATGTGGCAGTACATGCTCGGGACCGTTGCCGGGAATCGGCCAAAGGTGTCCAGCACGTATTGGGCCTGTAACGCCACGCACTCGCGGAAGGCCTTGTCGTGAACCTGCGCGCTGCCTCGTACGCGGGGCGTGTCCCTGAACGGGCCGGGCGTATCCGGGTTGTAGGGACCGCCGGGTCCGAACTTGCGCTCGCAGAAGGCCTCCACGGCCGCGCGCATGTCCGGGTAATGCGGCGGGCAGAAACCCTCCATGACCCCCATCAGTCCAGTCGGGTTTGGCATCGGCCAGCGCGGGTCCGCATCGAAGCGGAAGCCCAGGCCCGGAGCCTCGGCCTCTCCGCTCGCGCCGAGCACCGCGAAAGGATTCAGGCCGTTGAACATCCAGCCGCCCAGGCCCATGGCCTGGAGCATGAGCGCGCCGGCATAACAAGCCGTGGAGATCTCGACCGTGGCCTCGGCCATGGTCATCTGATCGAGAAACGAAAGGGGCAGGGTTTCTTTAAGATCAGCCAGGTTGGCGAAACGCTCAAGACCCGGCACGCTGCGCTTATGCAGATCATCATGGATGACCTGCCCGTTTTGCAGATAGTAGCACAGGTTGGCGATGGTGTGCTGAGCCAGATCGGCCACCGGGATAACCAGCAGCGTTCCGGGGCGGTTGGCCACCCAGGTGTTGTGACCCTCGAAGTACGGAGGACGCGGCGGAAGGATCATCCTGGCGTCGGCGAGCTTGCGCACGCGGCTCTTGTGCGCAGCCAGGAGGTCTTCCAGGTCCAGAGAGCCGTCCTCATCCTTCTCGGCCAGGGCCGGGGCATCGCGCGTCGGCAGAAAAAACAACCCGCTGTCGTCGGTGAAGAATATCTCGCTCGTATGGAATCCGGCCCCCGAGGGAAAGGTTCGCCCGCCGGCCGCCCCGGCATAGTTGGACAAGTGCGGGGCGTAGAGCTTGTGGCGGTAGATGAGGTTGTGCCAGCCCGTGTTGCCGCCCACGGCCGTGACCACGAGCATGGTCTCCAAATCGCTGAGCGGCATTGGCTCATGGCCGGATTTATAAGCCAGCGGCCCGTCCGGGATTTCCGCGCCCAACGGAAAACGCCGCGAGCGACGACCCAGCAGAGCCTGCACGAGCGGAAAGGAGAGAGCTTCTCCGAATCCCGGCGGCATCCCATTCTTAGCCATCTTGCACCTCTTGTCCCACAAGCCGCAATAAAGAATCACAAAGCCCATGAAACCAGAGGAGCGGCCACTACGAAAGTATTTTCATGGCCTGTGGTCAAACTCGGACAGTCAGGTCAGTGTAAGTCCGATGCTCCTTTCGGAGCGTGTCCTATGGTTGTGTACAGTGTTCCGGCATAAAAAAGAAAGTTGTGATCCCGCTGGAACCGACAACCGTCAGGAGGTTCAAATGGCCTTCAATCCTTTCAAGGAAAAGGGACTGCCCGCCGAGAAGCAGTATACCAACTGGAATACTCTTAATGTGAAGCCGTATGATAAAGGAGCGATAGACCCCTATACCCGCTGCCGAATCATTCTCGTCAACGGAGCTGAGTTCGAAGCCAACTGGTTCGGCCACAGCTGGGCCCGCCACTGCGACGATCCCGAAGCCAAGCGGCAGATCGCCATGACGCGCAGGCTGGAGCAGATGCAGCAGAAGATGATCAGCGCTCTTATTCCAGCCAACGAGTCCGTCCTGGAGCACACCATAGGCTACGAGCAGGTGGCCGTGGACCTGACGGCCTGGCTGGCCAGGCATGAGCCAGATCCGCTGGTCAAGGCCGGCCTGGATTTCGCCTTGCTGGAAGATTTCGACCACCTGTACCGCTATGCCAACCTGCTGGAGATGCGACAGGGCATCAAGGCTGAAACCCTGGTGGGCAAGTATACCGAGATCATCCCCGGCCGGCCGACCATCGTCGAGCATCGCCATCCCTTCGACGACGTGCGCAACCACTATGACGCCACCAAGGCGGATATCCGCACCAAGCTGAACTCCATGACCATTGTGGCCGCCGAGCAGCAGACCATGAACTACTACATGAATCAGGCCAACAGGCTTGAGGACACCGTGGGCCGCGGGCTGTACTCCGAAATCGGCATGATCGAGGAGCAGCACGTCACTCACTACGAATCACTGCTGGATCCCACCCTGTCCTGGAACATGATGCATGTCATGCACGAGTACAACGAATGCTACCTGTACTGGTCGTGTATGCAGACCGAGTCGGATGCGCGCATCAAGAAAATCTGGGAGAACCACCTGGAGATGGAGATCGGCCATCTGCATGCTGCGGTGGAGCTCATGAAGCGCGTGGAAGGCAAGGATCCTGTGAGCGAATTCCCGAACGCCTTCCCCGAGCCCCTGACCTTCGAGAGCAACGTGGATTACGTGCGCAACATACTGGCCGAGCAGGAAAACCTGACCGCCAACCTGGCCGACTACGTGCCTGTATCCAGCCTGCCCAAGGACCACAGATACTTCCAGGTCCAGCAGATCATCAACGATGGCGGCACGCCGTCCCAGCAGGTCATCACCGAGCACATCGAGAAGATGGGCCAGGACTACCGCTGGGAGCTGGCCGGCGCCCATCCGGTGGAGCGCCTGCGCGAGCGCGAACGGGCCGTGGCGTAAACACGGATTGGACACGACGGAGCGGTCCGGGAAGGTCCGCCCAACTCGAGGGTGATTCACACCTTTGAGCCCGTTTAAGCTGAATTATCAGGACAGGACTTCGAGCGCCTGATAGAGTGTATGGGAGCGGGTCTTGCCCGCTCCCTTATTCCGATGCGATGCTCGGCTTGGAGCCGGACGCATCGCCCGCGCATTCCCTGGCGACCGTTTCCCCATGTCCGGGATGGATGCGCATGCTGGAGGGCGAGCCATGAAAGGCTCGCCCTCCTATTCATGACGATAACCGACCGGAGGTGGATATGGCGTCGAGAAAGCCCTCAGCCGATTATACACGGCCGAGCGAATCCGAACTGCGCGAGAAGCTGACTCCCCTGCAGTTCCGGGTCACCCAGGAAGAGGGCACCGAACTGCCCTTCAAAAACGAGTACTGGGACAACAAGCGCGAAGGCATCTACGTTGATGTCGTCTCAGGCGAGCCCCTGTTCAGTTCCAAGGACAAGTACGATTCGGGCACGGGCTGGCCGAGTTTCTGCAAACCACTGGAGCCCGAAAACATCGTCGAACGGGTTGACGACAAGCTGCTCATGCGCCGCATCGAGGCTCGCAGCAGGCATGGCGATTCTCACCTGGGCCATGTCTTCCCCGACGGCCCGGCTCATACGGGTCAGCGCTACTGCATGAACTCCGCCGCCCTGCGCTTCATCCCCAAGGAGGAACTGGAGCGGGAGGGCTACGGCGAGTACCGGAAGCTTTTCGAGTAGACGGCTGTCGCACCCGAGTCTGTAGAGCAGATTGCTTTTAAGACGCCCGCTCCGGCGTTGACGGCGCAAGTGAATTGCGCCTGCGCCGAAGCTAGCGGCAAGCCATGCCGACGCATGGCTTGCAGAGCATTTTCAAAATCAAAAGCTCTACCCGCCGGCCGGCGTTAGTATTTTCGCAGTGCCCAGGCCGCCCTTTATTCTAGCTTGGGGATCGGCCAGGATGTTGAAGGAGTCGAGAAACTCCAGGGCCTTGTCCGTGGGAAAATCGTAGTCGCCGGCAGTGAAGCGCGTCATGTAAAGTGTCGGACCCAGGTTGTAGTAACGAGCAAGGGTGCGCGATTCGGCTGGTTCGCGCAGTATGAACTCTCTGCCTTCGTTGCCTCGAAACCAGATGGTTCGCTCTTTTGTGGTGCTCCCCTCAAGGCGCTCCTCGGTTGAGCGCACGGCCCGGCGCAGCACGAGTTCGGTCATGCTGTTACGGTTGTGCGTTACAAAGCCCGCAAAATACTCCCAGTCACCCTTTTTCAGGATATAGGACTCACCTTTGGTGCCTTCCTCGGCATTGGTGCGAGCCTTGGGTTGCTCCGGAAACCAGATCTCGAAGGCACCCGCGGCTGAAACAAAATTGGCCTTGCCGTTGGGTTCGTGCGTGGTGCGCCCAGTAGACTCAACCCCTGCGCTCGTGTCTTGCCCCACCGCCTCTGGACCGGCCATCTCCGCTCCGCAGCCCACCAGGAGCAACGCCGCGAATCCCGCCACGCAGAACGCGAGGAACGGCTTCATGATCACCTTGCCTTCATACGGCAGAATTCCTTCGCGACGCATGCTCTCCCTCCCTGTTGCGGACCAGGCGATCACGACTGTTAACTGACTGTTGAAAAAGCCGTCCTGGCTTTTTTCAACTCCGGATGCTTCGCATCCGGCGGGCCATCCTAGCCCGCACAGCCTGTTTTTCAACAGGCTGTTAAGCCTATCATATAGGCATACTAGAGTCAGCCGAATCCGATGCAAGGAGTTTCTCTCTCTCGAGGGAACATACAGAGCCCTGAAATCAGGGCCGGAGTTAGACTTTAACGGCAACCCCTGCTATTTCTTGATTCTTGTGCGCCGAAACGGCCAACCATCAACCAGGCGGGTTGCCATGCGAGTGCTTCGCGTCCAATACAACAATCACACTTTCTACGCCTCCTTGCACGGCGATGAGCTCATGTGCCTCAACAAAGCCCTGGGCCTCAATCAACCCATCCCGCTACGCGAAGTGGCCGTGGTCCCGCCGGTCATGCCCACAAAGATTGTCTGCTCGGCGATCAACTATCGCAGCCATGCGCAGGAGATGCAAAAGAACGTGCCGGACGAACCGGTCATCTTCCTCAAGCCGCCATCCTCGATCATCGGGACCGGCATGCCCATCATCTTGCCGGCCATGTCCAACCGCGTGGACCATGAAGCCGAGCTGGCCGTGGTCATGGGCAAGGCCTGTCGCAATCTGGAGCCCGACGAGGTTGCGGAGCACATCTTCGGCTATGCTTGCGCCAACGACGTAACCGCCCGGGACCTGCAGAAAAAAGACGGTCAGTATGGCCGAGCCAAAGGCTTCGACAGCTTCTGCCCAATCGGCCCCTGGATTGAAACCCAGGTGCCCGATCCAAGGAACCTGGCCATCGCGGCGCGCGTGAACGGCAACCTCATTCAGCAGGGTAATACACGGGACATGCTCTTCCCGCCTTTCGAGCTGATCAGCCATATCTCCAAAGTCATGACCCTGCAGCCTGGCGATGTGGTGCTCACGGGCACTCCGGAAGGCGTCGGGCCTTTGCGCCACGGCGACGAAGTGCGCGTGGAGATCGAAGGCGTGGGTATCCTCATCAACAGGGTCGTTGCCGAGAAGGCCGGAGAGAGCGAGAAGGAAACTCCCATGCAGTAGGCGATATGCTTGCCAAGCTCTCCCGGATGAGTTAAATATCCCCGCTTTCAAATCGCACGCCCCGTTGTAAGCCCAGGGTGCCCCCATGGTGGGGGTTGGGCCCAGGGGCGGAGGAAAAACCCGCAAGGAGAAGCCTAATGTCCTACGTCAGTATGAAACAGATGCTGGAGACCGGCGTCCACTTTGGACACCAGACCCGCCGTTGGAACCCCAAGATGCGCCCGTTCATTTTCGGCGCTCGCAATGGCATCCACATCATCGACCTCCAGCAGACCGTGGGCCTGTTCCGCACCGCCCATGATTTCATCGCGGACTCCGTCGCCGCGGGCGGCTCGTGCATCTTCGTCGGCACCAAGCGCCAGGCTCAGGAAGCCATCAAGACCGAGGCCGAGCGCGCCGGACAGTACTACATCACCAACCGCTGGCTGGGCGGCACGCTGACCAACTTCCAGACCATCTCCAAGTCCATCGAGCGCCTCAAGAAGCTTGAGGCCATGTTCGAGGACGGCACCATCAACCGCTACAGCAAAAAGGAAATCTCACGCATGTCTCGTGAGATGGGAAAGCTGAGCGGAGACCTGGGCGGCATCAAGAACCTGGAAGGCCTGCCTAGCGTGGCTTTCGTAATAGACCCCAATCGCGAAGAGATCGCGGTCAAGGAATGCCGCAAGCTGGGCATCCCCATCGTGGCCGTGGTGGACACCAATTGCGACCCCGATCTCATCGATTACGTGATCCCCGGCAATGATGACGCCATCCGCGCCATCAAGCTCTTTGTCACGGCCATGGCCGACGCCTGCGTCGAGGGCAAGGCCCGCGCCGAGGAGCAAGGCACCGCCAAGCGGGATAAGTCCGCCAAGCCCAAGGCCGCGCCCAAGGCTGTCGAAGGCTTGGATACCGACGATGCAGATGTGACCGAGGAGGCATAAATGGCTATCAGCGCTTCGATGGTAAAAGACCTGCGCGAAAAGACCGGCGCGGGCATGATGGATTGCAAGAAGGCCCTGGAGGCCACGAACGGCGAAGAAGAAGCGGCCGTCGCCTGGCTGCGCGAAAAGGGCCTGGCCAAGGCCGCCAAGAAGGCCGGCCGCGCCACCTCCGAAGGCCTCATCGGCTCTTACGTCAGTGAAGACGGCAAGGTCGGCGTGCTCGTCGAGGTCAAGTGCGAGACCGACTTCGTGGCCAAGAACGACAAGTTCCAGGACTTCGTGGTCCAGCTGGCCAAGCAGGTCGCCAAGCAGAACCCGGCCACCCTGGCCGAGACGGATTACCAGGGCGGGCAGTCGGCTACCGACGCTCTGTCCACGCTGATTTCCGTGCTGGGCGAGAACATGCAGCTCGGCCGTTTCACGCGCCTGGAGCGTCAGGCCGAGGGTGGCTTCGGCCTGTATGTCCACGCCAACGGCAAGATCGGTGTGCTCGTGGAGTTCGCCTGCCCGGATGCCGTGGCCTCCAAGCCCGGCTTCCAGGACTCTGCCAGGGACGTGGCCATGCAGGTGGCCGCCGTGAGCCCCATCTGCGTCTCCTCGGATCAGGTTCCCGCGGACCTGCTGGCCAAGGAGAAGGAAATCTACAAGAACATGGCCATGGAAGAGGGCAAGCCCGAAGCCATCGCCGAGAAGGTCGTCATCGGCCGCATACAGAAGTACTACAAGGATGTCTGCCTGCTGGAGCAGCCCTTCATCAAGGAAGACAAAAAGAGCGTCGGCGCCATGCTCAAGGAGGCCGGCAAGGCCCTGGGCGGCGAGATCAAGGTCAACCGCTTCGTGCGCATGGCCTTGGGCGAAGACGCAGCAGCCGAAAAAGAGTAGCGCAAGCCACACGAAAACGGGCCGCAAGGCCCGTTTTTTTTGCCCGGACGCGACCCAGCCGGACTGCGCGCCCGGAAAGACCACGGAGGAATGATCTCAGGATGGACAAGCTTCTCTACAAGCGCATACTGCTTAAGCTCTCGGGCGAGGCCTTGGCTGGCGATCAAAAATACGGCATCGAGCCGCAGACGATACACGCCTTCGCGCAGGAGATCGCCGAAGTGGCCGACCTGGGCTGCGAAGTCGTGCTGGTCATCGGCGGCGGCAACATCTTCCGTGGCATGTCCGGGTCCGCCAAGGGCATGGACCGCGCGTCGGCCGACTACATGGGCATGCTGGCCACGGTCATGAATGCCCTGGCCGTGCAGGACGCCATTGAGAAGCTCGGGCGCGAAACGCGCGTGCTCACGGCCATCGCCATGCGCGAAGTGGCCGAACCCTACATTCGCCGCCGCGGCATACGTCACCTCGAAAAAGGACGCGTGGTCATCTGCGCGGCGGGAACCGGCAATCCTTATTTCACCACTGATACTGCCGCGGCCCTGCGAGCCATGGAACTCAAGTGCGGAGCCATTCTCAAGGCCACGAAGGTGGACGGCGTCTACGATAAGGACCCCATGAAGCACGCCGACGCCGTCATGTTCAAAAGAGTCACCTACCTTCAGGCCCTGGAGAAGCGTCTCGGGGTCATGGACGCCACGGCCATCTCCTTGGCCATGGACAACGATCTGCCGATCGTCGTATTCAATCTTTTCACCAAAGGGAACATCATGCGTGTGGTCCTGGGTGAGGATATCGGCACCATCGTCACAGGAGGTTAGCTCATGCAAAAGGAAATCAAGGAACTGGAAACCCGGATGCAGAAGGTTGTCGAAAACCTCAAACGCGAGTTCGGGCGCCTCCGCACCGGCCGGGCCTCCACCACTCTCTTGGAAGGCATCAACATCGACTACTACGGATCCAGCACGCCGATCAGCCAAGTCGCGTCCGTGGCAACTCCAGACTCCCGGACCATAACCATCCAGCCGTGGGATCGCGGGTCCTTCGGCCCTATCGAGAAAGCCATCATGACCTCGGACCTCGGCCTGAATCCGGTCAATGACGGCAAGATCATCCGCATCAGCCTGCCGCCCCTTACCGAAGAGCGCCGCAAGGACCTGGTCAAGCTGGGCAAGAAGTACACCGAGGAAGGCAAGGTCGCCGTGCGCAACATCCGCCGAGACGGCAACGATACGCTCAAGAAGTTGGAGAAGGACAAGACGATAACCGAGGACGATCTGCGCCGCGGCCAGGACGAGATCCAGAAATTGACCGACAAGTATGTAGCCAAGTGCGACGAAGCGCTGGCGGTCAAAGAAAAAGAAATTATGGAGATTTAGTCCCGCCCATGAGTCTGCCGCAACATTTGGCCTTAATCATGGACGGCAATGGCCGTTGGGCCGCGCACCGTGGGATGAGCCGCACCGAAGGGCACGAGGCCGGAGTCAAGACGGCCCAGAAAGTCTATCGGCACTGCCGGAATCTGGGCATCCGTCATCTGACCCTGTACGCGTTCTCCAAGGAGAACTGGCAGCGTCCCAAGGATGAGGTCAGCTTTCTTTTTGGGCTCGTCACGCGCTACTTCACCCAGAAGGAGCTGCGCGAGCTCATGGAACGCGATATCCGCCTGCAGGTTCTGGGAGAACTTGAAGATTTGCCCGCGACCACGCGCAAGGTTTTAGAGAGCTACATGGAAAAAACCGCGGGCAACTCCTCCATGACTCTCAACCTTGCCCTGAATTATTCTGGCCGGGATGAGATCGTGCGGGCCGCCCGCCTGCTCCTGCAGGATGGCTTGCGCCCCGAGGAGATCACCGAAGAGGCTCTGGCCAGCCGGTTGTACACCGTTGGCCAGCCCGACCCGGATTTCATCGTGCGCACCAGCGGCGAATACCGCCTGTCCAATTACCTGCTCTATCAAGCCGCCTATTCCGAACTCTACTTCACGCATACCCATTGGCCGGATTTCGACGAGGCCGAGCTGGACAAAGCTCTGGCCGAGTATGCCCATCGCCAGCGCCGCTTCGGCCGCACCGGCGAACAGGTCGAAAGCCCGACCAAGTAGGCGTTTTTCAAGACTGCCGAGGTCCAGGAAGCCCAAGCTTTCTGGACCTCGGCATGTCCGTGGGCATACGCGCGCTCTCGGTACTGGAGCAGTCGCGCGTAGTTGGGGCGGTGGAATCGGCATACCTGCTTTACCTGTCGGGCTGACGTACGTGCCCATCAACGGGCCCGATCCTCTGCTTTTCCAGAAAAAGCGGCTAAGAAGCCCGGCCTTTCATCAACCGAACAATTGACCTGCATCACAGCCATAAGGAGTGAAATCATGTCCAATCCCTTCGTGCTCCTGGAAACGAGCGAGGGCGACATTCTCATCGAGCTGTTCGCCGACAAGGCCCCGGTCACGGTGGAGAATTTTCTGCGCTACGTGGACGAGAGCCACTATGATGACACCATATTCCACCGGGTCATCAAAAACTTCATGGTCCAGGGCGGCGGAATGACCCTGAACATGAAGCCGAAGCCCACCCGCGAGCCCATCGCCAACGAAGCAGCCAACGGTTTGGCCAACAAGGCCGGCACCGTGGCCATGGCCCGGGCAGCAGGCATGGACTCGGCCACGGCCCAGTTCTTCATCAACGTCGTGGATAATGCATCCCTGGACCACAAGGACGCCACGGACGCGGGCTATGGTTATGCGGTCTTCGGAGAGGTGGCCGAAGGCATGGACGTGGCGCTCAAGATCAGCAAGAAGCGCACGCGCCACTTCCAGGGCCACGACGATGTGCCCGTGGACCCCGTCGCGCTCATCAGCGCGCAACGTTTCGAAATCTAGCGGAGGAGCAATGCGGGAGGGACTGGAGAGGAGCGCGCGCAAGCGGTTCATCGGTTTGGGCCTGTTCACCCCGGAACGCATTAGGCGACTCATCCAGGCCGGGTTCGCCGCAGCCTGTGTTCTGGCAGGCTGGCGGCTGCACCTTTTCTTGCTCTGGGCTCGCGGAGAGGCTGCGGACTTCGCTCCGCGCCCTCCCCTGGCCGAGGGGTTCCTGCCCATCAGCGCCCTGCTTGGGCTCAAAAAGCTGCTTTTGTCCGCACAATGGGACCTGATCCATCCGGCCGGGCTGGTCATCCTCCTGGCGGCCCTGGCCACGGCAATCCTGTCGCGCAAGGGTTTCTGCGGCTATGTCTGCCCCGTGGGTTTATTGTCCAACGGTATGGAGCGACTGGGACGCAAGCTCGGCACCCTGCGCCGACCGCCCAAGTGGATCGACTGGCCGATTATGGCCGTCAAATATGGATTCCTCGGCTTTTTCCTCTACTCCATCCTGGGTATGAGCCTGCCTCAGGTGGACGCCTTCCTGAGCAGCCCCTACAACCTTACCGCCGATGCGCGCATGTTGGCCTTTTTCCAGGATATCTCTCTCGTGGGTATCGGCGTGCTCGTGGCTCTGGTCCTGGGCAGCCTGCTGGTGCCCAATCTCTGGTGCCGCAACCTTTGCCCCTATGGGGCGCTGCTGGGCCTGCTGGCCTTGGCCTCGCCCGTGGCCGTGCGCCGCGACACGGATACATGCGCTGGTTGCGGCCGCTGCTCGCGGGCCTGCCCCATGGCCATCCGTGTGCAGGACACGCCTCGCGTAAATTCTCCCGAGTGCATGGGCTGCCTGTCCTGCGTGCAAGCCTGCAAGGACGGCTGCCTGTCGATGTCCCTGGGCCGGCGACGCATGCCCTGGATCACCATGGGCCTGGCCGCGCTGCTTATCATGCTCGGTGCCTGGCTGCTGGCCGAGGCCGCGGGCGTCTGGCAAAGCCCCATCCCCGCGCATATGCTGCGCATGTTCTACACACTGCCCTTATAACGCGCCTGCGTAGCACATTTGCACTCATGTCAAGGCCGACTCGGGCAAACCGAGTCGGCCTTTGTCATTTCCCTCTTGTTTGCTAGGATTCATCCACAAACAGAACTGCTTGCGCATGCAGTTTTTCAACTGGCGTTTGCTTACGAGGAAGATGGCATGAGCGAGAGCCAGGAAAAAGCCTCAGCCCGGCCAGGCCCGTCCCGCAAGGTCGTGGTCCTTGAGGACTCGTTCCGGGTGACCGAGATGACCCTACCGCCAGGCGGCGAGGTCAGGCCGCACCGCCACACGTGGATGACCGACGTGTTTTACGGTCTGGCCGGCGAACTGCTGTTGAAGGTCGAAGGGCAGGAGGCTTTTCGGCTCGCCTGCGGAGCCAGCGCCGAGGTGCGCCCAGGCCTGCTGCACGGCGCACGCAACGTAGGCGCGGACGAGGGGCGCTTCCTGCTCGTACAGCACGGCGGCCGCTACGATTTCGTGGAGCCCTCGGAAGATATGGCGGAATAGGAGCCTGCAAGAGGGCCGGTCTCCTCTGCAACCACGGAACGATCGCGACCCTGTTCCTTAGCGCAATACAAGGCGCGGTCCACGCGGGCGAAGAACTCCGTGGCCGAGAGGGGGCAAATTCTGTCCGTGCCCGCCACCCCCAGGGAAGCGCGCACGGTGAAGGTCGTTCCGGCCAGGGAACGCGCCGGTCGGGACTTGATAGCCTCGCGAATGCGCTCGGACACGGCCAGGGCATTATCGGTGGTCGTACCCGGCATGATCACCGCGAACTCCTCGCCGCCCACGCGGGCCACGGTATCGCCCTGGCGCACAGTGCTACAAATGATCTCGGCGACTTCGGACAGTACGACATCCCCGGACTGATGACCGTAGGTGTCGTTGATGAGCTTGAAATGGTCCAGATCCAGGAGCACTAGGGACATGGGTAGACTGTAGCGGGTATAATTGGCGAACTCTCGCTCCAGGGCCCGGTGGAAGAAGCGCGTGTTGTAGGTTCCGGTCAGGTGGTCCATGACCGAAAGCTGGGCAAGATGATCCTCCTTGCGACCGGCGTACCAGCCGAACAGCCCGAAGGAAAGCATGGTGCCCAGCAGCATGTAGGCCATGAGCGCATAATGGTAAGTGCTATCGGCATGCTGGCTGAAGCCTGTCGCGGCGCTGATTACAAGCCAGCCCATTGGTGCGCCGACGCCCAAAAGCGCACCCTGGAGCATGCGTTTAAAGGCGCGCTTATTCGGACGCCCGATAAAGACCGATTTCCGGTCTGCGGAATAGTTGCGAGCCATTGCATCTTGCAGGCCCAAGCTAACAACGCGGGCCATTTTGCTTAAAGGCGCTAAGGAACTCGGGGTTATTTAGCCGTGATATCCGTTTTGTCAACATATCGGACTCCCGCTCTCTGCTGTGCCCGCATTGGACCGCCATCGGAACTATGCTACCTTTCCTCATAGCTGTTCAACTTGAGACTGAGCGAGGTAATGAATGGCAGACAAGCCACACGAGCGAGGAGCGAACGACGGACCCGAAGCCGCCATCCAACAGCCGTGGGCCAGGGCTGCCAAGGAAGTGCTGGACGATCTCGGCGTGGACCCTGGCCAAGGCTTGGGTCAGGGCGACATCGGGCCGCTGTTGGAGCAATACGGAGAAAACCGTCTGGCCGCACGGCGCAAGCGTTCGGCCTGGAGCATCCTGCTCGACCAGCTCAAGAATCTCGTCGTCGCCCTGCTGGCTGGCGCCGCCGTGGTTTCGTACATCTTCGGCGAGTGGCCCGAGGCCGTGGCCATCCTTATTGCTCTGGGCATCAACGTGTTCATCGGCTTCTTCACCGAACTGCAGGCCACACGTTCCATGGAAGCCCTGCAACGCATGAGCGGCACCAAGGCACGGGTGCTCCGCGGTGGTTCGGCCAAGGAAATCCCGGCCGTGGAACTTGTCCCGGGCGACATACTCGTGCTGGAGAGCGGAGATGTCGTGGCCGCGGACGCGCGCATCGTGGAGTCCAATCGTCTGCAGGCTGACGAGTCCGCGCTCACGGGCGAATCCGTGCCCGTGGGCAAGAGCGTGAAGCCCGTGGAGAAAGACGCGCCCATGGCCGAGCTGACGAACATGCTCTTCAAGGGCACGGCCCTGACCGTGGGCTCGGGCAAGGCCGTGGTCACGGCTACGGGCGTGCGCACGGAGCTTGGCCATATCGCCGAGATGGCCGAGGCGGCCAAGGGCGAGGAAACGCCCCTGGAGAAGCGCCTCAACGCGCTCGGTCAGCGCTTGTTCTGGGTCGTGCTGCTGGTCGCGGCCGCGGTTATGGTCAACGGGTATCTGGTGGGCATGGAAACCTACCTGCTGATCACCACGGCCGTTGCCCTGGCCGTGGCGGCCATCCCGGAAGGTCTGCCCATCGTGGCCACCGTCGCCCTGGCCAGGGGCATGTGGCGCATGAATGCGCGCAATGCGCTCATCAACAGACTTTCGGCCGTGGAAACCTTGGGCTCGACCAGCGTCATCTTCACGGACAAGACCGGTACGCTCACCGAAAACCGCATGCATCTGCAGCGAGTGGCCGTGACAGGACAGAGCGGCATCGCCGAGATACCCTTGGACGGAAAGGATTCCTCCGGGAGTGGAGATCCGGCCGGATCCTCGGACAGCCCGGCTTTCAAGCGCATGCTTGAAGTCGGCGTACTGTGCAACAACGCCCAGATCGGTGGAGAGGACAAGGCGAGCGTGGGCGACCCTCTGGAAATCGCCCTGCTCCAGGCCGGCAAAACCAAAGGCATAAACCGCAAGGAGCTCCTAGAGGCCAAGCCCGAGGTGCGCGAGGACGCTTTCGATCCCGAGCGCGCGCTCATGGCCACTTGGCACAAGGAGGGCGATGGTTTCCTGGTGGCGGTCAAGGGCACGCCCGAGTCGGTGCTGGAAGCCAGCACGCGCGTGCTCGGTCCGGACGGCGAACAGGACCTGACGGACGACGCCAGGGACGAATGGCGGAGGAAGAACTCGGAGATGGCCGCGCAGGGGCTGCGCGTGCTCGGGTCGGCCATGAAGCGCACGGGAGATGAACACGACGACTCGTACGAGGATCTGACCTTCCTCGGCCTGTACGGACTCATGGACCCGCCGCGCAAGGGAGTGGATAAAGCCATCGAAAAGCTGCGCCGGGCGGGCATCAAGGTCGTCATGGTCACAGGCGACCAGCCCATGACCGCCAAGAGCATCGGCGAAACCCTCAAGCTGTCCAACGGCCAAAGGCCCATGGAAGGCAAGGAGCTGGGCGACCCGGACAAGCTGTCCGAAAGCAAGCGCAAGGAACTGCGCGATACGACCATCTTCTCGCGCGTCACGCCCGAGCAGAAGCTCAACCTGATCGCCCTGTATCAGAAGACCGGGGCAGTGGTGGCCATGACCGGCGACGGGGTAAACGACGCCCCGGCGCTCAAGAAGGCTGACATAGGCGTGGCCATGGGTCTGCGCGGCACTCAGGTGGCTCGCGAGGCCGCGGACATGGTGCTCAAGGATGACGCTTTCCAGACCATCGTCGCGGCCGTGGAGCAAGGCCGGGTCATCTTCAGCAACATTCGCAAGTTCCTGATCTATCTGCTCTCGGGCAACATCGGCGGCATCATCATCGTGGGCACGGCCATCCTGGCCGGACTGCCGCTGCCGTTGCTCCCACTGCAGATCCTGTTCATCAACATGCTCTTCGACGTGTTCCCGGCCCTGGCTTTGGGCGTGGGCGAGGGCGATCCCATGGTCATGGACGCACCGCCGCGCAAACCAGGGGAGCATCTGGTGACCGGCAGGCATTGGGCCTTGGCCGGGGCTTACGGCCTGCTCATCGCCGTCTGCGTGCTCGCGGCCTTCTGGCTCGCGCTGAACCGCTACGGCCTGGACGAGAGCCAAGCCGTGACCGTGTCATTTCTGACCCTGACCTTCGCGCGCATGCTGCACACCTTCAACATGCGCGATCCCGGCCCGCACGTCGTTGTCAACGAGGTGACCAGCAACCCCTTTGTATGGGCCGCGCTGGGACTGTGCGGTGCGCTTATCGCAGCGGCGCTGTTCGTGCCATCCCTGGCGGAGATTCTGCGCGTGCACGAGCCGGGGCGGACAGGCTGGACCCTAATCCTGACGGGCAGCTTCACACCCTTCGTGGTCATCCAGCTGGGCAAGGCCTTGCTCGGCTTGCGCAGCCGGGAGCATCGGACGCAGGCCGCGTGAGTGTAGCCCGGACTGTTTTTCAGGCGGTAAGGCGCAAAGCCTCGGATAAACAGCCTGTTAGAGCATTTTGCTTTTAAAATGCTCTGCAAGCCATGCGTCGGCATGGCTTGCAGCGGCGTAGGCATAGGCGCAATTCACTTGCGCCGTCAATGCCGGAGCGGGTGTCTCAAAAGCAATTTGCTCTAAAGCCGCTTGAGGCAGGCCTCCACCTCGTCGATCATCTTCTTGGGTGTGGAGGCTCCGGCCGTAAGGCCCACGCAGTCGAAGCGAGATATCTCCTCCAACGGCAAGGCCTCGACCGTTTCCACGTGCAGGCAGGGAATCATGCGGCTGGCCACCACCTGCACCAGGCGGCGCGTGTTGCCGCTGTTGAACCCGCCCACCACGACCATCAACGCCACCTCGTCGGCCACGCTCGTGGCCTCGTCCTGGCGCAGCTTGGTGGCGTCGCAGATGGTGTTGAGCACCACCAGATCCATTTCCGGCAACTCGCCCAACTCCCCGGCAAGCGCCTCGAAGGTGACCAGGTCCTGGGTGGTCTGGGAAGCCAGGCAGTATTTTTCATCCTTGGCGAGCATGCCGAAAAGGGCTGCGCGGTCGTCGAATACGTGCGCGCCCGCCGCGGCATAGCTGAGCAGGCCCTTGACCTCGGGATGGCTCTCCTCGCCGTATAGCAGCAGCTTGCGGCCTTCGGCCGTGCTGCGGGCGATGAGCACCTGGGCCTTCTTGACCTTGGGACAGGTGGCGTCCACGATGGTCACATCCCTCCTGCGCAACCGTTCCTCTATATCCTTGGGCACGCCATGGGCCCGGATCACCACCGAAGCGCCGGCCGGAATGTCCTCGGGCGACTTGGCGGTAATGACTCCCTTGGCCGCATACTCGGCCAAGACCTGTGGATTATGGATGATCGGCCCCAGAATGTAGATGGGCCCCTTGCCAGAACGTTCCTCCAGCAGCAAGTCCAGCTTCTTCAGGGCCAACTCCACTCCCATGCAGAAACCGGCGGTTTCCGCTCGAATGACCTTCATTGACTGTCTCCTGATGTCTACGCCGGGTCGCTCCGGCCATCGTGCCTCGCAAACCATCAAGTATAGTATTGCCCGGCATCAGGGCAACCGGCTCCAGCCTCACGCTTCGGACAAAAAGATCCGCTCCGGATACCTGCCCATGGTTGATAAAAGCTAATAATCCGTCCGAGGCTTGAACCGCCGGCCCAGCCGCGCTAGATTTGTCATCCTGGGACCAATACCTGCAACAAGAAGGACTCACCGTGGGAATTCCCGCCATCCAGGCCGCACGCATCGGTACATATATCCTGAAGCAGAAGCTCTCCGGCAAGCGACGCTTCCCGCTCGTGCTCATGCTCGAACCGCTTTTCCGCTGCAACCTGCACTGCAAGGGCTGCGGCAAGATCACCTACTCCAAGGAGATCATGGACCGGCAACTCTCGACACAGGAGTGCCTGGACGCGGCCGAGGAGTGCGGGGCGCCGGTGGTGTCCATACCCGGCGGCGAACCGCTCCTGCATCCGGATATCCCGGCCATCGTAGACGGCCTGGCCGCCCAGAAACGTTTCATCTACCTGTGCACCAACGCACAGCTCCTGTCCTCACGCATGGGCGAATTCCGCCCTTCGCCCTACCTTAACTTCAGCGTGCACCTGGACGGCCTGCGCGAACGGCACGACGCCATGGTTTGCAAGCAAGGCGCCTATGACCGCGCCGTGGCGGCCATGCGCAAGGCCCTGGACCAGGGCTTCCGCGTGACCACCAACACGACCTTCTTCAAAGGCCAGACCTCGGAGGCCGCCGCTGAGCACTTCGACGCCCTCATGGCCCTGGGAGTGGAAGGCATGACCGTGTCGGCGGCCTTCAGTTACGAGGCCGCAGCCGATCAGAACGGCTTCATGTCCCGCCAGGAGGCCATGACCTTGTTCCGCGACATCTTCCGCCTGGGCCAGGGCCGGAACTGGCGATTCAACCACTCCAGCCTGTACCTCGACTTCCTGGCCGGCCGCGAGGACTACGCCTGCACGCCCTGGGGCACGCCTTCGCGCAACGTGCTCGGCTGGCAGCGTCCGTGCTACCTGCTGGACGACGGCTATGCGGCCAGCTTCCGCGAACTCATGGAGGAGACCGACTGGGAGCGTTACGGCCGAGGCCGCGACCAGCGCTGCTTGAACTGCATGGTGCACTGCGGTTTCGAGCCCTCGGCCGTGACCGACGCCGTGCACAGGCCGCTCAAGGCTTGGCGTTCCAGCCGCCTGCCCGTAGAGGCGCGGGCGGGTTGAGCCTTCAAGCAGGACTAATGGGGCAATGCTCCGCTTTGCTCAGGGAGTCTCGAGTATTTTCACACCGAGTAAGCCTGCTTGTCTCGCGCGGTCGTTTTTTCAAAAGGATTAAAGCG
The DNA here is from genome assembly GCF_000422545.1 of Desulfocurvibacter africanus subsp. africanus DSM 2603. Classification (NCBI taxonomy): domain Bacteria; kingdom Pseudomonadati; phylum Thermodesulfobacteriota; class Desulfovibrionia; order Desulfovibrionales; family Desulfovibrionaceae; genus Desulfocurvibacter; species Desulfocurvibacter africanus. Next base: position 49,060 of record NZ_AULZ01000013.1, on the reverse strand, counting down.
GACACGAGAGTAGATTCTCCAGGGCTCAAACAGTTTATTCGCGCCTTTTCCGCCGCGCCAGGCGCGGGGGTTACGTAAAGGATTGACCCGTGTTATGTCGTGTTTGACACAGATTGCAAGAACCCCAGTTGATCGTTTCTCGACACGCCAGGAGGTCGGCATGGACAGATATGAATCGTATTATCGTTCCCTTTACACGGTGGCCATGATCGTCAACTCGAGCCTCGACCCTTCAACCGTGCTGCAAACCATCGCCGAGCAGGCAGCCAAGGCCATGCAGGCCAAGGGCTGCTCCATCCGTCTGCGCGACAGGACGGGGAAAAGGCTTCTTCCCAGCGCGGCCTGGGGGCTGTCCAAGGAATACATGCGCAAGGGACCGGTGGAGATAGCGCGTAGCGAAGTGGACCGCGAAGCGCTCACCGGCAGGATCATCTTCATCCCCGACGCCACGACAGATCCGCGCTTTCAGTACGGCAAGGCGGCCAAGGACGAAGGCATCGCCTCGGTGCTGGTCGCGCCCCTGACGGTCGAGGAATCGCCCATCGGAGTCATGCGCATCTACTCCGGCACCCCTCGCAATTTCGATTCGGCGGAAGAGGAATTCCTGCGGGCAATCGCCGCCCTGAGCACCGTTGCCATCGAGAACGCCAGGCTGCACCAGGCGCTCAAGAAGGATTACGAGATGCTCGCTTCGTTCGAATACCGGGTCTTCGAGGATTAGCCAGGAGGAACCTGAGATGGATAAGCTTCGCATAGGAATCAACGGCTTCGGCCGCATCGGCCGCCAAGTGCTCAAGGCCATGCGCGAGCGCCACGGCGACTCGCTGGTCGTCGTGGCCGTGAACGATCTTTTCGATACCGCCACCAACGTGCACCTGCTCGAATTCGACACCAACTACGGTCGGACGCCTTTCGAGGTGCGCGCCGAGGGGACCGATATCCATTACGGAGGCTGGAACATCAAAAGTTTCGCCAGCCGCGACCCCAAGGAGATTCCCTGGGGAGATCTCGGCGTGGACCTGGTGGTCGAGGCCACGGGCATATTCACCACGGGTCCTAAGGCCAGGGCCCACCTCGATGCCGGGGCGCGCAAGGTGATCATCAGCGCGCCCGCCAAGGAGGAGGACGTGACCGTGGTGCTGGGCGTGAACGAACAGGATTACGATCCGGCGCGGCACCATATCGTATCCAACGCATCCTGCACCACCAATTGCCTTGCCCCGGCGGCCAAGGTCGTGCACGAGGCCTTCGGCATCGTATCCGGCCTCATGTGCACCGTGCATGCCTACACCAACGACCAGCGCATCCTCGATTTGGCGCACCGAGACCTGCGCCGCGCCCGTGCCGCCGGCCAGAACATCATCCCCACCACGACCGGTGCGGCCAAGGCCGTGGCCCTGGTCATCCCTGCGCTCAAGGGCCGCATCGACGGCTACGCCCTGCGCGTGCCCACGCCCACCGTTTCGGTGGTGGACTTCGCTTGCAACCTGGAGCGAGAAACCAACACGGAGGAACTGCGCAAGGTTCTGCGCGAGGCAGCCGAGGGACCGCTTGCGGGCATCCTGGGCTACAGCGATCGGCCGCTGGTTTCCATGGATTTCAAGGGCGATCCGCATTCAGGCATCGTGGAGGCAGACTTCACGCGCATGCAGAACAGCACAATGGCCAAGCTCGTGATCTGGTACGACAACGAATGGGGCTATTCCTGCCGTGTCGCGGACTTGGCCGCCTACATCCACAAGGCGGGCGTCGCGCGCTAGGCCTTCAGCCTCGCTCCTCGGGCAGCAAAGCTCCGGCGCGCGCCATGGCGGCCACGGCCCGACGCAGGGACCCCAGGGCGGCCGAGAACTCGCGTTGCGAAGCCAGCAGGTCGGCCAGCAGGGTCGGCCTGCGCGCGAGGCTGCACAGGAGCCGGCCGGGTTTGACCCTGCCCTGCTCGTCCAGCAGGCGCGGCAGTTCGGGCGGCAAATCACGTCCAGCGGAGTCGCACACGGCGCGCAGCACGAGCAGAGGCAGCCCGGCCCTGGCGGCTGCGTCGGCCACTCCGGCGCTTTCCAGATCTGCGGCCAGAGCCCAGCCGCTACGCCACAAATCCGCCTTGTGCGCCGGGCTGAGCACGGGCCGTTCCAGGCTCACGATCCGTCCCAGTCGGATCTTACGCTGAGGAGTATGTGTAAGCGCAGAGGCCAATATGGCAGGCAGGGCTTGTCTGACCCATGCGCAAGAGAGTGGAATGCTTGCCAGGCTTTCGCCTCCATCCCTTCCAAATCCATCCAAGGCTACAGATTCGGCCAGCACCAGGTCGGCGGCTTTCAGGCCCGGAGCCAGTCCGCCCGAAACGCCCAGGCACAGCAAGGCCTGGACGCCATGGCCCACGAGGAGTTCTGCGGCCTTGCGCGCGGCCGAAACCCCAGGGCCAGAACGCACGCAAAGCAACTCCAACCCGTTCAGGCTCGCCCGGCGCACCGCAAAGCTCGTGTTGGAAACGACTGCCTGCCATCGGCTCCCCTGAGGCAAGACCGCCCCCTCCAGGGACAATGCCGTGACGATTCCCAGCGTTCTCCGACTCGGATACGCAAGAGAAGCCGAATGCTCCTTGATCATGTGCGCGGCACGACCTTGAAGGGCAGCCTGTGCGGGCTCGGCAGCCGCATCTCGTCTTGTCGCATGCGTCCGCCTTTGGACAATCGACGATAGACGCCCAGGGCCCACAGCGGGAAGTATTGGCTGTAGCCGTGATAGAGCAAATAGAAGACTCGCGGAAAACCCGTGCCCGTGAACAGCCGCTCATCCCAATTCCCGTCCGGCAGTTGATTGCTCACGAGATAATCGATGCCGCGACGCACGGCCCTGGAGTGTTCCTCGCCGGCGGCCATCAGGCCCAGCAGGGCCCAGGCGGTCTGAGAGGGTGTGCTCCTGCCCCGTCCGCCCAGGCTGGAATCGAAATAGGTATAGCAGCTCTCGCCCCAGCCACCATCGCCGTTCTGGCGGCTCAGCAGCCAGTCAACGGCCCGCCGGACGTACGGCGCGCGCATGTCCTCGCCGATCTGGCGCAAGCCCATGAGCACGGACCATGTGCCATAGAGGTAGTTCACGCCCCAACGGCCATACCAGGAGCCGTCCGCCTCCTGCTCCTTGCGCAGGAATTCCAGGCCACGGGCAGCGGGTTTGAAGGAACGGTCGAAGCCGAGCATGCCCAGGAACTCCAGGCACCGGCCCGTGAGGTCGGCGGTACTCGGGTCCAGCAGCGCGCCGTGATCGGCGAAGGGGATGTTGTTCAGGTGCAGCTTGTTATTGTCCACGTCAAAGGCGGCCCAGCCGCCATCCGAACTTTGCAGGCCCAGGGTCCAGTTGACGGCCGCGCCGATGCGCTCCTGATAGCGCGGGTCGTCAAGGGCTCCGGCGCGCAACAGCGCCATGAGCACCATGGAGGTGTCGTCCACGTCGGGATAGAAATCGTTCTCGAACTGGAAGGCCCAGGCCCCTGCCTGCAAATCCGGAGAGTTCTGGGCCCAGTCGCCCCAGGCGAAAACCTGCTTGGAGAACAACCAGTCCACGCAGGCCTTCATGGCCGGGCTGTCGGCGCTCGCGCCAGCCTCCAGCGAGGCCGACAGGCTCAGGCAAGAGTCCCATATGGGCGACACGCACGGCTGACAGAAGGCCTCGTGCTCCTTCTCCACCAACAGGTCGTCCAGGGCCTTTATCCCGCGGGCCATGTCCGGCTGGCTGTCGGGGTAGCCCAGCACGCGCAGGGCCATGACGGCATTGGCCATGGCCGGAAAGATCGCGCCGATGCCGCCCTCGCCGCGCATGCGCTCAACGGTCCAACGCTCGGCGCGGCGCACGGCTTCCTCGCGGATGCCCACGGGCAGGCAGCCTTCGGTGCATTTGAGAATGCGGTCCAGCAGGATGAACAGATTCTTGCGCCCGCTCTTGACGCAGAAGCCGTCCAGGTTGCGCAGGTTCTCGGGATTTTGCAGGAACAGCTCGCGCACGCCCTGGTCCGGCTCGATGTGCGCCACGGGCCTCCGGGCGTACAGGATGAGCAGCGGCACGACCACCGTGCGCGACCAGTAGGAAACCTTGCGCAGGTGGAAAAAGAACCAATCCGGGAGCATGGTGATCTCTATGGGCATGCACGGCGCAGTGCGCCAAGGAACCTGGCCGAATATGGCCAGGGCGATGCGCGTGAACACGTTGACCTTTTCGGCGCCGCCCATCTCCAGCACCCTCTGTCGGGCGCGGGCCATGTGCGGCGCGTCGGGCGCATCGCCCAGGAGCTTGAGGGCGAAGTAGGCCTTGACCGTGCAGCTCAGGTCCGCCGGGCCTTCGGTATACAGTGGCCAGCCGCCGTCGGGCAGTTGCCGGTTGCGCAGGTAGCGGGCGATCTTGTCCCGGAGCTCGGGGCGCATGTCCCGGCCCAGGAAACGTTGGAGCATGACGTATTCCGAAGGGATGGTCGCATCCGCCTCCAGATCGAAAACCCAGTAGCCTTGTTCGCTCTGCAGCCCCAGCAGCCGGCTCAGGGCCGTGCCCACGGCGGTTTCCAGGCGTCCGACGGGCGCCAGGGGACCGGGCAAGGGGACATCGCGCAGGGTCACGGGCCGCGCAGGATCGCGTACGGGACTTGTGCTGGCGTTTTCTCTATTCCCGATTATATCCATCGCATCCTTCCTTGTGGGAGTATGAGCGTTCGCACATGCGTAAACTGTCCCATCAAGCCATATAGAGTGCCAAAAACGCTGGCTCGGGGCAACGCGGCGGGCCTGATTCGCGTTATTAATCATAGTTCATAAGCAATACATCCCGCGGCACCGCCGTTCATATGTCTTCCAAGGAGGTTGCCCGCGCTCCTCTCACCTCCAGAATGACTCACTTTCCGCATGGCCCACTCAAACCTCTGCCCTTGCCAAGGATAACAGGCTCTTCCCCGAAATAATCATGCACAGGCCTAGGAGGACAGCTCCTCGGAATAGACCTGCATCTTCTGCGCAAGCTTGGTCATGAGCGCATCAAAGCCCTCCCGACCCAGGATGGAGGTGAATTGGGAACGGGTCATGGCCAACTGGCTCACGTCACGCACAATGATGTCCACAATCAGCCACCGCCCCTCCTGCGCACGCAGCTTGTAGGTGAAGTCAACCGTTTTGCCGTCCGAGCGGGTCAGGGTGCTGACCACTGTGGCCTGGTCGCCTTGCGTGTCCACCTTCGTGATGTCGAATTGCTGGCCGTTGTAGCTGTCGAAACGCTCGGCATAAGCGGACACGGACCAATCCAGGTATGCCTCGCTGTACTGCCGCTTCTGCTTGTCGCTGAAGTCCCGCCAGAACCGGCCGGCAGAAAACCTGGCCATGAAACGATCGGCGAATATGGTGTCTATGACCGGAAACAGGAGCTTGTAACGCCCCTCGAATCCGAGCTTTTCGCCGCCGCGCATGGCGGACAGCAAAGTCCTGTCGAGGCGCTCGATGGTTTCGGCCGGACTCAGGCCCTTGGCCTGTGCGGCCGTCTGGGCAGCCCAAGCCGCCTGAATCGGAAGGGCTGCCAGGACGGCCAGCAGGACCGCTAGAGACAGCAGGCGCGCGGCTGGTTTCCAGGGCATGATCGCTCTCCCTTGGTTGCGCCGCCGGCGCATCGGCGGGCGGACGGTTTTCCAATCATCTCTGACTATAGGCCAGCCGCAAGCGCCGGGTCATTATTTTTCCGACTCCGACCGTTATACGAGAGCGAGAGCATGATTCCCGCCAGTGTTTGTCAAAGGTCTCGCTGGAGTGTATCTGGTTGGGTGGACTGACAGGGAGGAGGGATCCGCCAGGCATGAAACGAACCGCGCTTTTCGCCCTGGCCGCAGGCTTGGCCCTGTTGCTGGCCTTGGTGCTGCGCCATGGCCCGTCCGGCATACTGGCTGCCCTGGCCGTGGCCGGCTGGTCGGTGTTGTGGGTGGCAGCCTACCATCTGCTGCCCCTCTTCCTGGACACTCTGGGTTGGGCCATGACCATGCCCCGAGGACGCGGACCGGGCTTGGGCATGTTGCTTCTGGCGCGCTGGGTGGCCGAATCGTTCAATACGCTGCTGCCCGTGGCCCAGGTGGGCGGACATGTGGCCCGCGCAAAGCTGATGGCAGGCCGAGGCGGGCCGGACATGGCCCTGAGCCCGAGCGAAAGCGGAGCCACCGTGACGGTGGATGTGACCCTGGGCCTAGTGACACAGTTCGCCTTCGCCCTGGCCGGCGTGCTGGCCACCCTGCCCTACCTGGGCGCGAGCGGCGATCGTTTGCGCCTGTGGGGCGGCACCGGGTTTGGAGCCCTGCTCCTGGCCGGCTTCGTGCTGGCCCAAAGGGCCGGCATGTTCACAGCGGCGGCCCAGGTGCTCCAAGGCCTTACCCGGGGCCGGCGTCTGACGGCGCTGCTCGGCGAAGCCAAGGCCATGGACACGCACATCCGGGCCACCTACGCGGCAAAGGGCAGGCTGGCTCTTGCGGCCGGTCTGCGGCTTCTGGGCTGGTTGAGCAAGAGCGGGGAAAGCTGGCTCGCGTTGCATTTTCTCGGCGTGCCTGCGACTCTGGGAGATGCCCTGGTCCTTGAAGCCCTGAGTACGGCCGCAGCCAGCGCGGCCTTCATGGTGCCCGGCGGCCTGGGTGTGCGCGAAGGATCAATCCTGCTCCTGGGCGGCATGCTCGGCATCACGCCCGAGGTCGCCCTGGCCTTGGCCCTTATCAAACGCGCCCGCGAGATCATCCTGGGCGCGCCCGGTCTGGCCGTCTGGCTGTGGATCGAGGCGCGTGGCTGGCGAAGCCGCCATGGCAAGGGACAAAGCCAATCCGCCCCGGACAGGGCTTTCGTCAAGGAATCCCGGAACTGAAGCCGTCGCGTGACGGATCACGTTTAATCGGAGTCGGCATGCCCCTGCGCCGCATACGCAAGAACATCCCCTGCATGCCCCGTTGGGTCGTCCAGGCCGTGCTGGCCCACCCCGGCCTCACGCTCCTGCTGGCCGTTGCCCTGACGGGCTGGCTGGGCTGGTATACCGTCAGCCACTTCGCCATCAGCACGGATATGACCGAAATGGTTTCGGACGAGCTGCCTTTCCGCCAGATGCGCAAGAAGCTCGACCAAGCCTTTCCCGGACAGCGCGAGACGCTCGTGGCGGTCGTGGAGAGTGATGCTCCCGAAATGGCCCGCGCGTTTCAGGAAAAGCTGGCCGCCCGGCTGCGGCGGATGGCTCCGGAGGCAGGGCTCGAATCGGTTTTCGCGCCGGGAGCGGACGAGTTTTTTCGCCGCAACGGCATTCTTCTGCGCGAGCTGGACCAGGTCGAGGAGACCGTGGACAATCTGGCAGGGGTGCAGCCCTTCCTTACGCCTCTGGCCGAAGATCTGAGCCTGCCCTCGCTCCTTTCGACCTTGGGCGACTTTCTCATCGTGGGCGGTCAGGAGCTTGAGGACGCGGAAACCCTGCCCAAGCTTTTCGCTTCCATGAACAGGACCATCGAGGGGGCCCTGCAGGGTCGGCTGGAGTATTTGTCCTGGCAAGAACTCATGCGTGGTGATGACGGGCAGGAGGACGAAATCTCGCGTGAGTTCGTGGTGGTGCGGCCCAGGCTGGACTACGGAAAGCTCAACCCTGGCCGGCAGGCCATCCAGTCCGTGCGGGCCGCGGCTCAAGAAGTGGAGCAGGAAGTGCCGGGCGTGCGCGTGCGCCTGACGGGCAACGTGGCCCTCAAGAGCGACGACCTGCGCAGCGTGGAGAGCAGTGTGGGGCTGGGTTTCGGTCTGTCCTTCATCGCCGTGGCCGCGCTGCTCTACATAGGCCTGGCCTCCTGGCGCATGGTCCTGGCCTGCCTGGCCACGCTGCTCATGGGCCTTACCTGCACCCTTGGCTTCGCCATGCTGGCCATCGGCCGACTGAACCTCATCTCCGTGGCCTTCGTGGTGCTTTATATCGGCCTGGGCATCGACTACGCCATCCAGTACAGCCTGAGTTATCGCGAAAACATGCGCAGACATCTGGAAAAGCACCAGGCCCTGGCCCAGGCGGCCGAGGAAACCGGCAACGCGCTTATGCTTTGCTCGGTGACCACTGCCCTCGGCTTCTACTCCTTCGTGCCCACGGCCTATATCGGCGCCTCGGAACTGGGTCTCATCTCCGGCACGGGCATGTTCATCATTCTCGCGGCGACCATGACCGTATTGCCGGCCATGTTCGCACTCATGCCCACGGACCTGACCCAAGGCCGCAGCCTGAGCCTGGGGCGGCGAGTGTCGCGCTTTCCCGCCCGAAGAGCCCGCCTGGTAACCGGCTCGGCTGCCGTATTGATCATTGCCTCGCTGGCGCTTTTGCCCGGCGTGCACTTTGACGCCAATCCCCTGAATCTTTCGGATCAGGATGCCGAGTCCGTGGTCACGGCCAGGGATCTTTTCCGCACTGGCGACAATTCGCCATGGAACATATCGCTCCTGGCCCATAGCCGGGAGGAAGCGGCCCGCGAGGCCGCCCGGCTGGCCGAGTTGCCCGAGGTGGCCCGCACGGTGCACATCGGCGACTTCCTGCCCACGGACGTAGAGGACAAGCTCACGGCCCTGCAGGATTTGGAGTTCATCCTGCCGCCCCTGCCGCCCGCGCCCGAGCCCATCGAGGTACGCCACTGCGAGTATGCAAGCTGTCGCGCGGCGTTCGAGAATTTTGGCCAGGCGCTGGAAACCTATCTGCGTGAGTCGGGCCAGGGCCAGTCCGAGGCCGCAGGGCTGCTGGCGAGCGTACGGGAACTCACCGCTCGCCTCTCCGACCCTCAGGCCGGCGAATCCGCGCTGCGTCTGCTGGAACAGGCCATGCTGCGGCCCATGGCCGCGCTGCTTGAGAGCCTGCGCGACCTGCGCCGCGCCGAGCCCTTCGGCCTGCGAGACCTTCCGCCCGAACTGCTGGAACAGTATGTTTCGCCCCAGGGCGTCTATCTGGTGCAGGCTTTCCCCTCGCAGGACCTCTCCATTCCCGAGAACCAGAAGCGTTTCGTGGCCGCCGTGCGGGCCGTGGACCCCGAAGTTACGGGACCACCAGTGGCCGTGCTCGAATCAGGGCAAACCATCTCCGGGGCTTTTTTGCAGGCCATGCTCATCGCCGTGGGGCTTATCAGCCTGTTCCTGCTGCTGGTGTTGAGAAGTGCGCGAGAGACGGCGCTGATGCTCATGCCACTTACGCTGGCCATCCTCTACACGCTGGGGACCATGACGGCTCTGGGCATTGCCTTCAATTTCGCCAACATCATCGTGGTGCCGCTCATCCTGGGTATCGGCGTGGATTATTCCATCCACCTCGTGCAGCGCTACCGCTCGGGAAACGAATCTGCAGAGGAGTTGCTTGGGACGGCCACGGCGCGGGGCGTGCTGTTCAGCGCCCTGACCACGACGGCCAGCTTCGTGAGCCTGGCTTTTTCGCCGCACGACGGCATGGCCGGCATGGGCTTGCTGCTGACCGTCTCCATCGGCCTCATGCTCCTGGCCACGCTCATGATCCTGCCCGCGGTGCTGGCCCTTTGGCCCGGTTTGGCGAACAAGCATAAGAAGGCGCGCTGAGAGGTATTGGGTATGGATCTGGTCATAGGCGGCAGCGGCTTTATCGGCAGCCATCTCGTCAGCCTGCTCCAGGCCGCGGGAAGGCTGGTGCGCGTATTCGATCGCAAGCCCTGGCATACGGACCTTCCGAAGCCCGCCGAAATCCTGCTGGGCGACATCCGCGACGGCCGAGCCGTGCAGGAGGCCGCCCGAGGCTGCGAGCGCGTCTTCCATCTGGCGGCCAATCCCATGCTGTGGGACCGCAACCCGGATGTGTTCGATCAGGTCAACCGCCAGGGCACCGAGAACGTCATCCGGGCCGCGCGCGAGGCCAAGGTCCAGCGGCTCGTATACACCTCCACCGAGTCCATCCTCACGCCGCGCGACCATCCGGGCCCCATAACCGAGGACGTGCGCGTGACCGAGGAGGATCAGCTCGGGCCTTACTGCCTTTCCAAGTACCGCGCCGAGCGGGCCGTCCTGGAACTGGCCGCCTCGGGCTTCGACGCCGTGGTGGTCAACCCGACCATGCCGCTGGGTCCCGGCGATCGCAACCTGACTCCGCCGGGGCGCATGGTGCGAAATTTCCTGCAAGGCAAGATCAAGGGCTACATCGACTGCAGGCTCAACTTCGTGGACGTGCGCGACGCGGCCATGGGCCACATGCTGGCCGCCGAACGCGGGGTGCCGGGCCGGCGCTACATCCTGGCCGGCCATAACCTGAGCGTAAAGGAGCTGCTGACCATGGCGGCGCGCGAGGCAGGCATGAAGCCGCCGGCTTTCCGCGTGCCCTATGGCTTGGCTCTGGCCTTCAGCCGGATGGAGGAATGGTGGGGCCGGCGCACGGGCCGCCAGCCAATGTCTTCGGTGACGGGCGTGAAGCTATGCCGACGCTCGATGGCCTTCGACGGCAGCCGTACCTGGCGCGAACTGGGCGGCGCGGAAGGCTTCCGCATACGGCCGCTGGCGGACACGTTGCGGGATACGCTGCGCTGGCATCTGGAAGAGATGGGAAGATGACTACGGCTTGAAGCCGTACTCATCAAAAACGTCCTTCAGCTCGGCATAGACTATATCCTTGGTCAGGCCGAACTCTTCCAGGGAATAGGCGTGCTCGCTTTTGTAGCCCCTGGCTCTGCCGGCTTCCTGAGCCAGCCAGTCCTTGTAGTTAGGGCTCACGGGGATGCAGAACACGTCATAGATGCGCTTCACGGTAGCGGCCGGGTCGGCCACGAGATCCTCGTAGCGCACCTCCAGGAAACGATCGGGCGACAGGCCGCGCTTCACTTCCAGAATGGTCCGGTAGTACTCGAAGATCATGGTCGCCACCTGGCGCATGGCCGGACCGTTCTTGGCCGCATGCTGCGGGGCCAGAGTGGGCAGGGGCGCATGGAACATGCTCATGAGCGAGGGCACCGACTCGTAGGGATGGCGCACCAGGTGCACGATGCGCACGTCGGGCACGGCGGCGAGGACCAGGCGCAGCCTGCCGGCGATGAGCGCGACCTTCTCCAACAGTATCCGGTCCGGCTCCGCCTTGCCGTTGGCCCGCGTGACGCGCGTTGCGTAGACGTGCCGCTTGAGGCAGTCCTTGAAATACAGGCGCAGATGCACCGGGTCGTCCTCGGGCAGGCGGTCCGGGAACTTGAGCTGCGGCAGTTCGTCCAGATACGGGAAGAGCAGGGACACCAGCGGGCTCAGGAAGGCATAGACGAACAGCATTTCGTCCGATTCGGCCTTGTCCGGTCCCGTGGGATGCATTTTTTCCCAGCCTGAAAGCCCCTTGCGCATGACATAGGCCAGCATCCTGGCAAAGGGCGCACCGATCTCGCGGTCAAATCGGCCGAGCAGGCTGAAAAGCCTGTAATAGGTCACGGCCGGAAAGATGGTTTGCCAGAGCTTGAAGCAGGTGAAGCGCTCGTCTCCGGCCATGAGCCGGTGGGTGAAGGTTGTTCCGCTGCGCGGATTGCCTATGATGAAGATGGGTCGCCTGACCTCCTGAGAGCGCCAGCCCGGATAAAAAAAGTCGTCCAGGATGCGCCCGGCGATGACAACGGCGCGCAGGACCAGGAACAGAGCCGAGAAGATCACGGCGAAGAGCATGTGCCGGACCGAGAGCGGCCTGCGGGTGAACACGAGCGACATGGCCTTAAGGAATGTGGGAGTATGGAAGTACATGGCGCGTCCTTTGCGTTAACGGCACAACCCGTCAGAGATACCCGCACTGACGGGGCGTTGCAAGGGGGACGGCGAAATGGCGCACCTGCTTGCGCGGCGGTGTGCCGCCATGCGGGCATATTGAGACGCCATGGGCTTAGCTGGGGGCTCCGCCCGCAAATAAAAATGTCTCGGAGATCCCTTGCAAATAAAACGCACGTGTGTAGAATCTAGTCCGTTTGCCATGAACAAAATGCATCAGGATAATGACATGCAGCTTTGGTTAAAAAATATCCACAATAGGATAATTCAGCAACTCAGCAATACCGTCAAAGGTATTGCCCTGTCCCTTGGCTTTTGCAAGAAGCCACCGGGAGCCATCGTCTAGCGTCATTGCTTCGCTGCAACGAAAAGGCCCCATCTCCGCAGGAAATGGGGCCTTTCTTTTTACAATTCAAGGAGAGCAAGATGAGACAGAGTCGATTTAATTCAATCAAGAACAACATTGAAACAGAGATTGCCAGCATTCGTGAGGCATTGCAGAAATGGTCTTCCTACAATGAATCGCAAGATCCCATAACTGTCAGCGAACTGGCCGGAACCGGCATGAGCTATCTCGCCTGGAAGAAGCGCATGGACCAGCGGCTATTCGAACTGTCCAGGGCTTTGAGTAGAATGGAAGGCGAGAACTACGGCACCTGTGCGGATTGCGGTGAGGACATACCCATCCAACGCCTGGAGGCTGTGCCCGACACGGTGTACTGCGTTGGCTGCATGCGACACAGGGAAGGTTAGGCCGGTATTGCCGCCGCAGATGGCTGGGGCGGTCACTCGGACATTCGTCAGGAGGTCGTGATGCGCGGCGTGCGGCCTCCCCTCTTCGCCCAGAGCAGATTGCTTTTAAGACGCCCGCTCCGGCGTTGACGGCGTAAGTGAATTGCCTAGGCCGAAGCTAGCGGCAAGCCATGCCGACGCATGGCTTGCAGAGCATCTTCAAAAGCAAAATGCTCTAGCTACAACGCTTTGGGGCGGAGCTTGCGGGCCGTCCCGGAGCTGCTATGCTGGGTCATGGTCAGAAAACCGCGCGTATCCAACTACGACATCCTGCTTCGGGCCATGCGCGAGTTGCGTCCCGTAAGCGCCGTATACGGTGGCCATTACCGCGAGATGTGCCCGCACGTGCTGGGCCGCAAGCGCGACCGGCTGCATTGCCTGTTCTACCAATACGGCGGCGAAAGCAGCGCGGGGCCGGTCAGCGACGGCTCGCCGGAGAACTGGCGCTGCATTCCCGTGGCCGAGCTCACGGCCCTGCGCATCCACGAGGGTCCCTGGCATTGGGGCCCGTCGGGGCATGGAGGAACTCAGACCTGCGTGGACGTGGTGGAAGCGGTGGCGGGCAGGAAGACAATCGGCGCCGGTCTCGGCCCTGATGCGGCCTCGCCCTGAGCCGCATGCGGCCATCCCCTACTCGGCATCTTCGACCGTACCGCTGTAGAATGGCCTGTCCGGTTCGTCTCCGGGCATGTGGATGGTATCTTGAGGTTCGGCCACCGGCTGCTCCGGGCTGTCCAGCCCTGGAGGCAGGTCGTTGAAGTCCCGCGCCTCCAGCCCCTGCACGCGCATGTTGCCGATGATCAGGCTCATGCTCTCCCCCACGCTGATGGGAAAGATAACGTGCCGAAAGCTCATGTAGTAGACCCGCCAGGGCGCGGGGTTCAGTTCCAGCAACTCCTGGTTGCCCGTACGCACGGGCATCGGCAGCTCATAGCGCTCGCCGCTTTTCTCGCGCACGAGAATGGCCTTGACCGGCCTGGACATGAACGCCAGGGCCGCTTCAGGATCCGTGACGTGGTAGCGGAATTCCGAACGCTGTCCCCACTCCTGCACGAACAGGCCTATGGGCTCGATACCCCAGGTTTCGGGCGGGACCGTGGCTTCGGGCAGGGGAGGCTCCTTGAGCCCGCAAGCCGAAGCCAGCAGGACGGACAGCAGCAGCAATACGACCAACCGGGCGGACCGAAGGCCTTTCCTGGGGCGTGCGTAACACGGCTCGTTGGCGGGTATTCTCATGCTCGCTTGGGCTCCATTGCTGCTTGTGGCGCTGCCCTTCCATGGCCCATGCCCGGCGTTTTGGCAAGCCGGCAGCCATATGGGCTCTCCTGAGCATGAAACTTTTGTAATCGGTCTTCCCATATCTTCAATTGAGCCTAGATTCTTGGCACACATGCACTACCGCCGGCCTTTTCGGCGCGCTTCCTGGCGGAGGGCGCGCTTCCCGGCCGAGCTTTTTTATCGCAAATCTATGCACAAGACCCTGATTGGGGTAATCTGGATGCCATGTCTAATATCATCGATGCCATGATAGACCGAGGAATGCTGCAACGCGACGAACTGCGCCGCGTTGTGGCCAACAGCCGAACGGGCGAACCGCCCTACAAGGTGGCCATACGCACGGGCCTCGTGTCGGAGGACGACTTTCTCGGCCTGGTGGCCGCGGAACTCGGCATACCCTTCATCAAAACCCTTCCCGAGACGTACGACCCCGAGGCCTTCTCCCGCATTTCGCCGCTGTTCATGCAGGAGCACGCCTTCGTGCCCATGGCCGTGCACGACGACAAACTATCCATCGTCATCAGCGATCCCTTCGACCATATCGTCATCGATACGCTCAAGAAACTATTCAGGGTGGGCGATATAGAGCTGGCCATAAGCCGCGAGGAATCCATCCGCGCCTGGATCCAGGCCCACTACCTGCACGGCGAGCACCGCCAGCAGGACAGTGATGACGAGCAGGCCGCCGAACCAGAGTTCCTTGCCTTCGAGGATGTGGAGCAGCTCAAGGATTTGGCCTCCGAGGCCCCGGTAGTCAAGAAGGTCAACCTCATCCTGACCAAGGCCGTGGAGAGCGCGGCCAGCGACATCCACCTGGAGACCTTTCAGGATCGCATCCAGGTGCGCTTCCGCATCGACGGAATCCTGCAAGATTTCGAGGCCCTGCCTCGTCATCTGCAACAGGCCATCGTCTCGCGCATCAAGATCATGGCCCGCCTGGACATCGCCGAACGCCGCCTGCCCCAGGACGGCAAGATGTTCCTCAAGATCGCCGGCAAATCCATAGACATGCGCGTGTCCTGCCTGCCCACGACCCACGGCGAGTCCGTGGTCATCCGCCTGCTGGACCGCACGTCCATCTCGTTTTCCATGGAGAAACTGGGCTTTCCGGCCCTGCAACTGGAGGCCTTCGACCAGCTCATTCGCCAACCCCACGGCATCGTCCTGGTCACCGGCCCCACAGGCAGTGGCAAAACCACCACGCTCTACTCGGCCCTCAACACGCTCAACTCGCCGGATAAAAAAATCATCACCATCGAGGATCCGGTGGAATATGACCTGGACGGCATCAACCAGGTTCAGGCCAATCCGAAAGCCGGATTGACCTTTGCCAGCGGTCTGCGCTCCATCGTGCGCCAGGACCCGGATGTGATCCTCATCGGCGAGATCCGCGACCGGGAAACGGCGGATATCGCCGTGCAGTCGGCCCTCACGGGCCACCTGGTCTTCTCCACCCTGCACACCAACGACGCGGCAGGCGCCGTGACGCGGCTGGTTGAGATCGGAGTGGAGGACTACCTGCTGTCCTCGTCCCTCTTGGGCATCCTGGCCCAGCGACTGCTGCGAGTGCTCTGTCCGGCCTGCAAGAAACCCTTTCTGCCTGATGAAGCCTTGGTCCGCAGGTTGGGCATGCCCTGGACGCCCACTCCGGCCGAACCACTGTACGAGGCCGTGGGCTGCCCCAAGTGCAGCAATACCGGCTATCGCGGCAGGACGGCCATCTTCGAGGTCCTGCCCGTGAGCGACGAAGTCAAGAGCCTCATCCTGGAGAGCAAGAGCTCCACGGCCATCCGCGATCTGGCCGTGAGCCAGGGCATGCAGCTGCTTCGTGACAGCGGCTGGGAAAAGGTGCGCCAGGGCCTGTCCTCGGCCACGGAAGTCCTGCGCGTGGCGGGAGGCTAAGGTGCGGGAAGGCATGCGCATGGCCATGGACGACACGACCCAGGCGGCGACCCAACTGGAGTACGCCTATCGGGCCGTGGCCAGTGACGGACGGGTTGCCACCGGGACCATGACCGGCGAGAACGAGCGCCAAGTGGCTCTCGCTCTGCAACAGAAAGGCTTGGTGCCCCTGGAGATAACTCCCCCGGCGGGCGCGGAGCAGGCTCGGTCGCGTCGCGGCCGGCGCAAGGTCGTTGCAATCCCGGGCATACCCCGCGCAATCCGCGCCGGGAGGACGCCGCGCGTCAGCCGTGTGCGCAACAAGGCGCTCATCGCCTTTGCCGAGAATCTGTCTATGCTCTTGTCCGCGGGCATCGCCCTGGACAAGAGCCTGTTCATCATCACCGAGCTGACCGAAGGCCGCGTCTTTCGCAAGGTGGTGGCCGACGTGCACGAGCGCATACGCGAGGGCAGCTCCCTGGGCGACGCCCTGGCCCAGCACCCCGGAGCCTTTCCACCGGTCTTCGTGAGCATGGTCACGGCCGGCGAAAAGGGCGGAATCCTGGAGGCGGTGCTGGACAAGCTCACGGACTACCTCAAGAACGTGCAGGAGATTCGCGAATACCTTGTTTCGTCCATGATCTACCCGGCCATCCTGTCGCTGACCTCGGCCGTGTCCGTATTCGTGCTGCTCACCGTGGTCCTGCCGCGTTTCGCCACCATCTTCGACGACCTGGGCGCGGCCATACCTCTGCCCACGCAGATCATGCTCGCGACCGGAGCCTTCCTGCGCGGCTGGTGGTGGGCCATGCTCCTGGCCGCGCTGCTGGCGGTTCTGGGTTTCCGCTCCTGGGCTCGCACTCCGGGCGGCCGCCTGGCCTTCGACAGTTTCAAGCTGCGCGCGCCGCTGGTGGGCTCCATCATGGTGCGCATCGAGCTGGCGCGCCTCTCGCGCACGCTGGGCACGCTGCTTTCGAACGGCGTGTCCATCCTGGCCTCGCTCAACATCGTGCGCGGCGTGGTCCAGAACAGCGACCTCAAGGGCCGCCTGGGCCAGATCATCGAGGACATCAAGCAGGGCGTGCCCCTATCGCGCTCGCTGGCCGCCATCGAGTACATGCCATCCCTGGCCGTGCACATGATCGGCGTGGGCGAGCAGACCGGCCGGCTGGACGCCATGCTGCACAAGGTCGCCGATGTCTATGACAAGGAGCTGCGCGCGAGCATCAAGTCCTTCACATCCATTTTCGAACCGGCCGTGATTCTCGTGCTCGGTCTGGTTATCGGCATAATGGTCGTGTCCATAATGCTGGCGATTTTCAGCATCAATGAAATCGGCGTCTGATCGGCGCGAAAAGCAAGAGAGAGGTTAAGACATGGATTGCCATAACGAACTCCTTCACCGTCGCGCCCGCCAAGGCGGGTTCACCCTCATCGAGATCCTCATCGTGGTCTTCATCATCGGCCTGCTGGCCGCCCTGGTTGGGCCGCAGCTCTTCAAGCGCGTGGGCGGGGCCAAGCAGAAGATGGCCCGCACGCAGATCGAGGTGCTGGGCACGGCCCTGGACACCTACCGCTTGGACGTGGGCCAGTACCCTTCCAGCGAGCAAGGCCTGACGGCGCTGGTAACCCAGCCCGGCGACGTGCAAACCTGGGACGGCCCTTACCTGCGCAAGGATGTTCCCGCCGATCCCTGGGGCAGTCAGTACATCTATCGCAGCCCCGGCGAACATGGCGAATACGACCTGCTGTCCTTGGGCGCGGACAAGGCCGAGGGCGGCGAAGGAGAGAACCAGGACGTGGCGAGCTGGGAGAACTAAGGCGTGTTTCGCGTGAGGATTGAATGGGGCGGCATCCGCCAGGACGGCTCGCCCATCCTCACTCTTCTCCCGCAAGGGAACCTGGGGACATCCGTCCAGGCACCGTCCGTGCGGCAGGGCGGCTTCACCCTGCTCGAAATCATCGTGGTCGTGCTCATCATTTCGCTCATGGCCGGGGCCGTGGCCGGCATGGCTTACCGTCAGAGCGACGCCTTCCGACTCACGCTGGCCGGCCGGCAGGTCTACGGTTTCCTGCGCTCGGCGCGCAGCTTCGCCCTGCTGGACGAGCGGGAGAACCCCTGTCTGTACGATCCGGCCACCCGTGAGCTGACGGAGCAGGCCCGAGGCAAGCGCTTGCGCCTGCCCGATGGCGTGAACCTGGCCTGGAGCGAATCCGTCGGGACAGCCGAGCCAGAGGAAGACCGAGAGGAAGGCGTTCCCGTGGCGCGCTTCTACCCCGATGGTTCCTCGGACGGCTCGGGAGTGCTGTTGTATGCGGGCAGGAGGGAGCTGCGCCTGAGCCTGGACCCGGTCTTCGGCTGGGTGCGCCTGGAAATGCAGCCTCAGGGAGCAGGCTGATGAGCCGCGCGCACGGCATGCCCGGCGCTTCCGCCCAGCCCGTCCAGATCGGCCAGGCCAGCCAGGTTAGCCAGGCGGGCTTCACGCTCATGGAGGTCCTCGTGGCCGCGGTCATCGTGGGCCTGACCGTGTCGGTCTTCTTTCAGCTCCTTTCCGGGAGCCTTCGGCTGGAGGTTCGCAGCCGCCAGACAGCCGAGGCCGTGGTGGAGTCGCGTATGCTCTTCGACCAGCTCATGGCCATGGACGTGCGCGATGATGAGTACCCCTGGAGCGGTGAGGCCGAAGGCCGCGCCTGGAACGTGAGCATGTATGCCGTGGATGTGCCCGCACCCCTTGATGCAGATGCGCAGTCCGACGAGCAGTCCGAGGATGAGCTGCTTACGGTGCGAACCCCCTCGGAGCTGTACAGGTTCGTGCTCGACTTCACGGCCAAAGGAGGTCGCAATGTGCGCCTGTCCCTCTACCGGGATTACGAGCCGGGCTATTTCAACGACGATTTCAAGAACGACCATGTGCAGGAGCTTGCCGAGGGCGAGCGGCCGGTGCTGGAGGAGTTGCCCCCGGCCGAAGAGCTAGAGGCGGCTCAGGAATGAGACACACGGCACTTATCGCCACACATGCCGGGGTCCGGGGGGAGGCTCTCCCCCCGGCCGCCGGAGGCTATTCACGCCTTGAAGCGAATCGTGTTCAGGCCGGTTTCACGCTCCTGGAGGTGGTCATCTCCCTGACCATACTCTCCTTGCTCATGCTCGTGCTTTATATGGCCTTTTCCACCGCGGCCACGGTCTGGAGCCGCACGGACGACGGAGACTCGCCAAAACAGCGCCAGGAAACAGTAAGCAGGCTGCTGGCCGACGATTTTCGCGGGCTGCGGCCTTACACCCTCAACTGGGAGCAGGGCCGCGACTTCGCCTTTGCCGGAGCCAAGGGCACGGTTTTCTACGTGACCACCGGCGGACTCGGCTCAACGGATCGCGCGGACCACGGGCTGTTCTTCGCCTGCCTCTTCCTGGCCCCGGAGGAAAGAACCAGGCCGGGCAGGGATAGTGCGCAGGCCTTGTACCTCTACAAGTCGCCCTACCCTGACGAGGACTACTTCCTGGCCTTGCACGATTTCGCCACGAGCACTGGCGACACCCGCGCTTCCTGGCTTCCGCCCGAAAGTATGCGCGAACGCTCCCGCTTGCTTCTGGGCCATCTGGGCGAGGCGGCCTTCAGCTTCTCGGCCGGAGCGGCCATTTTACCGGAGGAGCAGGACGCAAGCCCCTTTGCCGCCAGCCGTCTCCTGCCCGAGGAAGACTGGGCCAAGCAGTCCCTGCCGGCGGTGACACAGCTTGAATACGCACTTGACGGACAGGTGTTCAGGGCGCTGGCCATGTACGGAGGACTGACGGAATGAGCCGACGCACATCGACCATGGGTCGAATCGCATACGGGCGCGCACCAGGCGGATTCGCCCTGGTGGCCGTGCTGTGGGTAACTGCCATATTGGCGGCCATCGCCACTGGCTACGCCACCATGGCGCGCCTCCAGGGCCAGGAAGCCTTGCACGGACTCACGGCGGCCAAGCAGACCTACCTGCTCCAGTCAGCCCTGGCCAAGGGCGAGCATGAGCTGCGTAAGTACACGCTCAATCGGCATCTGCTGGCGCGCAAGGACGAACTTGAATCCATCGGCCAAAAAACCCTCGGGCTCTGGTGGCCTCGCCACGAGGCCTACCGCATCCGGCTGGAGGACATGAACATGGCCGTGCGCCTGGTGGGGGATACGGGTAAGCTGGACGTCAACAGCCTGGACTACGCCCGCTGGGTCACGCTCCTGGCGGCCTGCGGCCTGGAGGACTCGGCTGAGATCACGGCCGTGGCCAACTCCATCGTCGACTGGACCGATGAGGACACCAACTTTAGCATCGGCGGGGCCGAGAACGACTACTACCAGGGCCTGGACAAGCCCTACCTATGCAAGGACGGCCCGCTGGAGAGCATCGAGGAGCTGCTGCTCGTCAAAGGCGTCACGCCGGAGCTGTACCACGGCACGGACGAACGGCCGGGGTTGAGCGACCTGCTGGACGTAGGCGGCAGCCAGGACAAGCTGGACATCAACTCCGCCTCGCCCAGGGCCTTTCTGATGATCCAGGGGTTGAGTCCCGAGACGATCGCGGAGCTGGAAACAATCCGCAAGGCCGAGCCGATCACCCGCCTGGCGGATCTGGCCGACGTATTGCCAGCCGAATCCATGGCCATTCTGCGCCAGCACTTCGACATCGTGCCACCGAAAACCGTCTTCCTGGAGGCTGCCCGCATCCTGTCCGATGACAGGCTTGGCGCTCTGGTTCGGCGAGCATCATCCTCGTGACATCCGAAGGCATACCCTTATGAAGAAAATCTCATCTCTCTGGCCGGTCGCCGTCTTCCTGCTGCTGCAACCCGACCGGGTCCTGCTTTACCGCTACGGGTACACGCCCTGGAACCGGGGCAAGCTCCTGGACAGGAAAACCTACCTGTTGGACGAAGAAGACGGCCCAGCGGAAGAGGCCCTGGCCAGAACCCTGACGCGCATCACGGCCGAGTTCCGGCCAGGCGCCGACGATTCCTGGTACCTGGGACTGCCTTTGCGCTACTTTACCTTCGTGGAGTTCAACCTGCCGCAGGCTGCCGTCGACAATCTGGACCAGGCCGTACACTACGCTCTCATGCGCCACGTGCCTTTCGATCTGGAGTCCACGCACGTGCGCCATGACAGCCAGCCCGCAGGCGAGCAGCTCCTTGTGAGCGCCACCGTGGTGCCCAAGGACGAGCTGTCCCCGCTGCTGGAGGATGCCGCATCAGCGGGCATCGCCGTGTCGGCCGTGCTGCCCTCCCTGGCCTTGGTGGCCCGTCTGCACGAAGAGAACGGCTTCTATATATCCGGGGGAGAGACCGAAACCGAGGTGTTGGGCTGGAAAGACGGCCGCATCATCTTTTCGGCCTGGGACCTGGCGCAGCGACCCGAAGCCGGAGCGACCTTCCTGGCCCGCACCAGGCCTGCCATGGTCAATGCTCCCCTGCCAGGCGACTGCCGCCATTTCCTTTGGGAGCAGGAAATCGAGGTGCGCGAAGCAGCATCGGCATTGTCGCTTGCCCCGGAAGCCTTGGCCGTACTGGATCAGCTCCCCAAAAATCCGGGCAGAGCCTTGGCCGACTTTCCCTACCAGATCGGGCTGGTGCCCGAGTCCGTCTTGCGGCGCAGGCGCATCTCCTTCTGGGTCCAGGCTGCCACCCTGCTGCTGGTATTGGTGGCTGTGTTGAGCATTCCCCTGGCCCACCTGGCCGGTTTGAATGCAAAGCTGGGCCGGCTTGACGCCATGATCACGGAAATCAGCGCCACAACCGACGAACTCACACGCATGCGGGCCGAAAACGAGCGCATCGTAACCGAGCTGCGCCGGCTGGCCAACGCGCAGGGCAACGCTCCCGTGCCGGCCGAGGTACTGCGCGAGTTGACCGAGATCCTGCCGCCGGACGTCTGGCTGACCACGCTGGTCATGGACCGTGAGCGTGTTGAGTTGCGCGGCACCGCAGCCTCGGCCACGACGGTCATCGAGCAGGTGGAGGCATCACCGCTGTTCAAGGAAGCCCGCTTCGACTCGCCCGTGACCAAACGGGGCGACAAGGAACTATTCAAGGTATTGGCCGGCCTGGAGCGCCAGCCTGTGCAAGGAGGCTAGCGCATGGAACAGGATGCCACCCTTTCCGCCGCCAAGCGCAAAAACGTGCTGTTGGCCGTTGCCGCGGCTCTGCTCGTGATCACCAGCGTCTACTATGCCTGGAGCTGGTACGACGGTTATATGCAGGAGCTGCGCTCGGCCATCGAACTGCGCCAAGTCCAGTACGACAAGCTTTCGCGTTTGGCGGCGAACCGTGGGCAGTACGAAAAGCTGCACCAAGCCCTGACCGGCTTCCGGGACACGCTCGTTTCACAGCGCTTCATCACGGGCCGCACGCTGCCGCTGGCCGAAGCCCGCTTCCAAAGCATGGTCACCCAGATGGGCCAGGATGCGCGGATCAACATCCGGGCCACCAAGATACTCCCAAAGGCTAATCGCGACAATTTGACCGTGCTCAACCTGAGCATCAACGCAAGGGGCGAGATCGGGGCCATCCGCGACTTCATCCTGGCCGTGCAGCAAAGCCCACACAGCATGTGGTTCGACCAACTAGAGATCAAACAGATCAGCTCACGCGAGGAGCGTTACTTCTACTTCGACGCTCGGCTGGCCGCACTGACCAGCCAATGAGTTGGATTATTCATCCATGACTTGCCATTATCCTCGCTAAACAGGTAAGAATGGCAGCATCCCGGACCATCTCCGACCAGCGTGGGTAGGGGAGCGGACCGGCGCAACGGACTGACGTCCTCCCGGTTACCGAGGGCGTCAAGCTACGAGCGATAAGGGATGCACATGCGACACGCCTTGACCATTCTCCTGCTCATCACAGTCGGCATCTCATCCTGCGCCGATTACAACCGCAACGAGACCTTCCTTCCCGTCGGAAACATGGTGGACCGAAAGGGACCCGCGCAATCCGCCCGCAAACCCGAGTTCGGACCGCAGCAGCCTGACTCGGCCCAACCAGACACCGGGGATGTTCTTGAGGAGGTGGAGCAGTCCAACCGCCGCCTTAACGCGCGGCTGGACAAAGTCCTTTCAGGCGAGTCACGGGGTGCCAGGCGGATCAAGGACATGCCCGAGGAGGGCGACGGCGGACAGCAGGTGGCCTTCGACTACCTCAACGCGGACATTGCGGAGGTGACGCGCCTGATACTGAACCAGCTGGGCGCCAACTACATCCTGCATCCGGGAGTCAAGGGCAGCGTGTCCATTCATGTTTCCGACACCCTGACCCGTGCCCAGATAGAGGAGATGCTCCAGGCCCTCCTGCGCATGAATGGAGCCATCATGCTGCGCGACGGTGAGTTGTGGAAGGTGGTGCCCCTGTCCGAGGCTCCGGCCCTGGCGCCCCTGGAAGGCATATTCCTGTCCGGCGAAGGCCGCTCGCCCACACGAGGGCAGGTCGTGCGCGCTTTCAAGCTCGACTACATGCCCGCTCCCGAAATCATGAACGTCATCAAGCCTTTCTTATCCAAAGGCGCACTGGTCTACGCTAATGATGAACGGGGGCTGCTGCTGGTGTGCGACTTTCCCCATTCCTTGCTCAAGATCGAGCAGGTCATCAACCTCTTCGACGTGAGCGTTTTCGCCGATATGCACATGCGCGTGTACACCCTGCGATACGTGCCGGCCGCCGACATGACCCAAGATCTTCAGGACCTGGCCCTGAGCACGGGCATCAACACGCCCAAGGGAGTCCAGAAAGTGACATTTCTGGCCATGGAGCGATTGAACATGGTCCTGGTGGTGGCCAGGACGCGCAGTATTCTGGATTTCGTTGATATCTGGGTCGAGGAACTTGATCAGGATATTCCACAGCTCGTGAGGGCCGGCAGGGCCGAAAACATCTTCGTCTACTACGTGCAGAACGGCGACGCCGAGGAAATCGTCAAATCCCTGGAGGGCGTCTTCGCCACGAAGACCGAGGGACGGACAACCACAGCGCCCCGGCAGGAACAGAACGGCCAGGAACAGCAGAACCAACGTGCCCCGGGCGCGGCCATCGCCCCAGCTCAGCAGGGACAGCAGCCAGGTCAGGGCCAAGTGCCCATCGGCCAGCAGATAGCCCAACAGCGCGAGGCTCCGCAGGCCCGGCAACGCGATACCAACATTACTGGCGAACTGACCGGAGAGGTTGTCTTCGTGGTCGACGTCACCACCAACTCCATCCTGACACGAGCAAACTCCGACGACTACCGGACCGTGCTCTCGGTCATCGAGAAGCTGGACATCTATCCCAAGCAGGTGCTCATCGAGGTCATCATCGCCGAGGTTTCGCTGGATGATGAAACCCAACTAGGCATCGATTGGCGTTACCTGCTGGACCTGACCGGCAATGCCAGCATCGATTTCAGCCTGAGCAACACTCCCGCCACCCTCAACAGCGGCCTGGCCGTAACGCTGGTGGACGGCGACCGACTGCGCTCGACTCTGAGAGCGCTTGCCACCAAGAACCGCACGCAGATCCTGTCCTCTCCGCACATACTGTCCTCCAACCACTCGGAGGCCAAGATCGACATCGGCCAGGAGGTGCCCATCCTGACCCAAGTCACGGAAACGACCGACCCCACAACCTCCGAAACCACAACTTCGGTGCAGCAGAATATCCAGTACCGCAACACGGGCATCCTGCTTTCGGTCACCCCACACATCAACGAGCGTGGATTGGTGCGCATGGAGCTCAGCCAGGAGATCAGCTCCATAGAGGATACCTCGGTGGGCGCCATCAATTCCCCGCTGTTCCGCAAGCGGCTGGCCACCACCACCGTGGTGGTCAATGACGAACAGACCATCGTCATCGGCGGTCTCATGGAGCAGAACAATACCAACAACGAGAACAACGTGCCGCTTATGCACCGCATTCCCTTGATCAAGTATCTTTTCGGCTATGAAATCCAGAGCTATCAAAACCGGGAACTGCTCATTTTCATTACTCCGCATGTGGTGGAAAGCCGCGAGGATAACGACTTCATCTCCAAGAATTTCATCAAGCGCCTGCAGAGCATCAAGCGCTCCATGCTCAAGAGCTGATTTGCCTCCTTGGGCTAAGGAGCTTATATGCAAGGGGCGCTTGGCGCCCCTTTACGTTTTGCCGAGCCGACAAGCCCACGCATGCCAAAGCACCCCCACGCGACCACACCGGCCGAGATCCTGCGCACGATCTTCGGCTACGCATCTTTCCAGGGCCGACAGGAAGAGATCATCACGCACGTGGCCGACGGCGGCGATGCCGTCGTGCTCATGCCCACGGGCGGCGGTAAGTCCCTGTGCTACCAGATCCCGGCCCTTTTGCGGCCGGGCCTGGGTGTGGTGGTATCGCCGCTTATCGCGCTCATGCAGGATCAGGTGGGCGGCCTCACGCAGATGGGCGTGGCCGCGGCCTGCCTCAATTCGGCCCTGACGCCCTCCGCAGCCCGCAGTGTGATCGAGGACATGCTCGCCGGCCGGCTGGACCTGCTCTATGTCGCGCCGGAGCGGGCAGTGCGGCCCGATTTCCTGCGGCTGCTCGGTCAGGTCGAGCTGGCCCTGTTCGCCATCGACGAAGCCCACTGCGTATCCCAGTGGGGTCACGACTTCCGGCCCGAGTACCGTGAGCTGGCCGTTCTAGGCCGGGCCTTTCCCGGCGTGCCGCGCATCGCCCTCACGGCCACGGCCGACGAGCCCACCAGGCGGGACATCCTGGCTGGACTGGACCTGCATGGCGCGGCCTTGTACTGCGCCAGCTTCGATCGCCCCAACCTGCGCTACATCGTGAAGCCCAAGGACCACCCGTTCCGGCAGCTCATGGAATTCATCCGCCGCGAGCATCCCGGCGAGGCAGGCATCGTCTACTGCCTGAGCCGCCGTAAGGTCGAAGAGACCGCTGCGCGCCTGGCGAAGGAAGGGCTGCGCGCCCTGCCCTACCATGCAGGCTTGCCCTCGACGGAACGTGAGCGCAACATGGATGCCTTCATGCGCGAAGAAGGCCTGATCATGGTTGCCACCGTGGCCTTCGGCATGGGTGTGGACAAGCCCAATGTGCGTTTCGTGGCTCACCTGGACCCGCCGCGCAGCCTGGAGGCCTACCACCAGGAAACAGGCCGCGCGGGTCGCGACGGATTGCCTGCCGATGCCTGGATGGTCTACGGCCTGCAGGATATCGTGGCCATGCGCGCCATGCTGCGCGGGGAGGAGGCGCAGGTCTCGGGCAGTCAGGATCACGACGGCCTGGCACACAAGCGCCTGGAAGCGCGCAAGCTGGATGCGCTGCTGGGCTATTGCGAAACCACGGCCTGCCGGCGCACGGTTCTGCTCGGCTACTTTGACGAAAACTTCCAAGGCCCGTGCAACAGCTGCGACTGCTGCCTGGAGCCGCCCGAGACCTTCGAGGGCACGGTGGTGGCCCAGAAAGCTTTATCCAACGTCTTCCGCACAGGCCAGCGTTTCGGCGCGGGCCATCTGACGGACGTACTCCTGGGCCGGGCCTCGCCGCGCGTGCTGGAACTGGGCCACGACCGCTTGAGCACCTTCGGCATCGGCACCGAGCTGGACCGCGACGGCTGGATGTCCGTGCATCGGCAACTCGCCGCCTCCGGCTACCTTTCCGCCGATCCCGACAGCTATGGTGGATTGCGCCTGACTCCCAAAAGTTGGGATGTACTAAAGAACGGCAGATCGGTGAGCTTCCGGCGCGACGCTAAGCGTTCAGCACGCCGCGCAACGCGTGCAGGCGGTACGGGTTTGCCGGCCACAGGTGAGGCTCGCGGCCTGCTGGTAAAGCTCAAGGAGCTGCGCATGGCCCTGGCCCGCGAGCATGGCGTGCCGCCTTATGCCATTTTTCCGGACCGCACCTTGCTGGATTTCGTGCGCCTGCGGCCCGCGGATCAGCGCGCCTTGTGCGCTGCCTTCGGTGTGGGCGAACGCAAGGCCGAGCGGTTCGGCCCGGCTTTCCTGGCCTTGCTCGAAGCTTACGCCATTGAGCACGGCAGGCCCACGCCAGCACCTGAGCCCGAACCAGAGACTACCGGCAACAGAGACGAACCCTCGGCCAGCCTGGGCACACGTCGACGCGGGGACTCGGCTCGCGAAAGCCTGGAGCTGTTCCGCGAGCTGGGCAGCGTGGAAGCCGTGGCTGCCCGGCGTGCGCTGAAGGCCTCCACGATCTGGTCGCATATGACCGATGCCGTGGCCCATGACGAATTGGACGGATTGGCCGTATCCGGACTGCAATCAGAAGAATATGAGTGCCTGTCGGAAACCTTGCGCCTGTTCGCACGCGAAGGCTTTCTGGGCCTCAAGCCGGCTCATGAAGCCTTGGGAGAAGTCTATTCCTACGAGTTGCTGCGCCTGGTCTGGGCCGATATCGGCCGCACGGCCAACTTGGAGTAGACCGGATTTTCACGCAGCCAACTTTTGTTGCAACGCCTGGGAATTTTGCAGTCGAACCAAGAGAAGGCGCTGCCCTCTCTTGGACTCTCACCCGCCAGGGAAATGACTTCCCTGGACCCGCTTTTTCTCTTTCCTTGTAACCGGCTATAGCTACACCGCCAATCTCGTACCCCACGACGGCAATTCGTGAATTGAGCGGTGTCAGGTTCGCGAGGACACTGCTTCAGGAGCTTTGTCCAACTCGCCTGTGCCCTGGTACATGGATCAGATGGTCGGGGCGTTCTGGATCCAGATGCCTAATCTTGGTAATATTGGATTTCGAAAGACACTCCACTCACAATAGTATAAACGCACTGCTGAATATAGAATTTATTTTGACCTGATTAGAGGGTGGTGATAAAGGCAAACGGTATCCTGCTTCCGCTCCTGCATTTATGAGAAGACCGCAATCGCTTTGTTCTCTCATGAATTTCGTCTATATAAGGACATAACGCAGTATCCACCAATCCCATAAGCTTACGAGAGGAAAATACAATGAAACTATTTTTATTTACTATCTACATACTACTTATTGGACTTTCCGCTTGTTCTCATAAAACAATGAACAGTTATAATCCGCCTCAACCTCGACAGGTGGCGTCCGGTATTATTGTTCAAGCTGACCAGGCGAAAGTCCTTTCAATGATCAGGAACTATGCTCAATCGCGGTTTTATGTACTTGATGAAACGCGAGCCGATAAAGGACTCCTGTCATTCAGCGTGGGCGTTTCGGATATCGCGCAGTATGTTGATTGCGGTTCCCGCACGGCCGGATATGGTGGTCGCTTTAGCAGTCTGAAGACCTCCACTTCTCAGGCTGCTGCCGAGCGCTACTCGCTTAAATATATCGATATGGAAGCCAATAAGGTTGTCACCGAGGCCGTTGAAAACGGTTATAATATCAAAGTCGGAATAATATGCACACCTGTTGAAGGTGGCACGCTTGTAGATGTCAATGCACAGTATACAATAACAGGTCGAAAAACCATTCGAGCCAGATTCAAAAGAACTATCGCAACCGATTATGAGGTCGCATTTAATTCAAAGACTCAACCGGGAGTCGGGGGCGGCATGACTTGCTATTCTGTAGGAATTTTGGAAAAGGACGTGCTTGATTGGATTATGCTTCATATAAAAGGCGCTGAAGCAAATAGCTAGAAACCATCCCATAAATAGGGCCTGTTCATTCCCGGCTCAGGCCCTATTCTGCCTTATGAGCAAATATGATTACCTGACGGACGAGAAGTAGGCGGTCCTTGAGCCCCTGATCCCTGAGCCCAAGCGACGTCCCGATGGTCGAGGCAGGCCCTGGAAGCCAAACCGCAAAGTCCTTGCCGGCATTCTTTGGATCCAGCACACCGGCGCAGGTGGAGATCGAGCGTCTGTCCGCCTTACTTGGGCGTTCAGACGCATCACCATACGGTGGGAATACCACGCCGAGAATTTCAGGGGGTTTGCCCATCTCGCCTGTGCCCTGATCCTTCTCCTCAGGTATTAGTGCACTTTGCACTTGAACTGGGTGAGGGCGCTGCCCTCTCCCAGACCCACTCCCGCCAGGGAAATAATTTCCCTGGACCCTCATTTCATTCGCAAGCTACTTTAATCGATGACTTCTTAGATGGAAAAGGCCCGCACTCCTTGCGGAGGGCGGGCCTTCGAATTTGCGGAATGCGCCGGCTACTGCTTCACTTGGTTCTGACGGGCCTGCATGTAGATGTCGCGGATGGCCGCGTAAGGGTCCAGGGACGCCTTCTTGAGGGCCTCGTAGTCGCCAAGGCGGAAGGACAGTTCGTTGACGTTATCGCCGGCCCTGATGGCCAGGGGCACCCACAGACGTTCGGAATCGGACCAGTTCTTGAGCTGCTTGTCCTCGTCACCGAAGTCCCAGAACAGCCAGGTCAGAGGGTCAAGGAAGTAGTCGCCCGTATCGCCGACCAGATCCCTTGCCGAACTGGGTCCGAGAAATGGCAAGTACAAATAGAAGCCTTGGCCAATACCCCAGACACCCAAGGTCTGGCCCAGGTCCTCTTCGGGCGGATCGAGATCCACGCCCTTGGCCACATTGACCAACCCACCCAGGCCGAAAGTCGAGTTGAGCAGGAAGCGCCCGGTTTCCTGGGCCGCTCGTCCCGGCTTACCCTGCAGCAAGCTGTTTACGAAACGGATAGGAAAGCGCAGATTGTAGAAGGCATTGGAAATGCCCCTGCGCAACGGCTGGGGCAGCACGGCTTCCCATGTCCGCGCTACGGGCTTGGCAGCATAGAAGTAGAAGTAGTCATTGAACCAGAACATTGCCCGGTTGAATCCCTCCAAGGGATCGGACACGCTCGGGGCCAGCGCTAAGTCATCGGCTTCGTAGTATTCCGAGAATTCATCCTCGAATTCATCTCCGGGCTCCTGGCGGGCGGTATCGCCCTGTATAACCCCTCCCGTGGCCTGGGCCACCATGGTCATGCCCAGTTCAGGCCGATGCGGCTCTCCTGTTCCAGTTAGAGCCAAGGCCTGCTGCGAGTGCGACAGGGTAGCCAGACCGAGCACGCAGACAATGGCCATACGGATCAGGGTCATGCTTCCTCCGGCTTCAGGAACTCGCCTTCTGACGTAGTTGCCGCAGCAAGCTCTCGGGTGAGCCCTTGGCCAGAATGTCATTGAACTGGCTGCGATAGTTCATGACAAAACTGACGCCCTCCACGAGCACATCGTACGTGCGCCATCTGCTTCCGTCGTTGTACATCCGATAGACCACGGGGATTTCCTTGCCCTTGGACACGACCACCGTGCTGACCTCGGCCTTGTTGTCGTTCGCCTTGGTTTCACCGGTTATGAGCACTTTCTCGTCGGTATACTCGCGGATGCGGTCGATGTAGGTCTTCTCCACCAGGTCCGCGTAGAGTTCCGTGAACTCTTCCTGCTGCTTCGGATCGAGCTTGCGCCAATCGCGGCCCAGGGTGATCTGCGCAAAGCGCTTCTTGTCCATGAATTTCTCGGCCACGGCGGCAATGCGCTGCCTCTGCTCGTCGGCTCTGTCTGGGGCCTTGAGCTTGGGGTCGCGCAGTATCACAAGGATTTCATCCACGGCGCTCCTGATGACCTGCGTCGGCTCCGCGGCGGACGCAACCCCGGCCATGCCAATAAGTAGAAACACAACCAAGGCGCAAACAGTCTTCCTCATCACTCCCCTCTGAGCGTTCATTTTTCTTCCTTGCTCCCACCCACGTCGCCGAAGGCGTATTTGCTTATCAGCGACTCGATGTCCAGGGCGGACTCGGTCTCTGTGATAATATCGCCTTCCGCGAGGCTTTCGTCCAGCCCTCCAGGCGAGAGAGCCACGTATTTGTCGCCGATGAGCCCGCTGGTCTTGATCGAGGCTATGGTGTCCTCGGACAGCTTGATTCTTCTCTCAATCTGCATGTCCACCATGGCCATGTAGGTTTCCTGGTCCAGGTATATGCGGGTGATGCTGCCGACCTTGACCCCGGCCATCTCCACCGAGCCGCCGGGGCGCAGGCCGCCCACGGAACTGAAGCGGGCCTTGAGCAGATAGGTGTCAGCGCCGAAGACCTCCAGTCGGCCGAGCTTGATCGTCAGATAGGCCACGCATAGCAGCCCTATAAGCACGAAGATGCCGACGGAGGTTTCCATGGTGTACTTTTTCATTGCGCGATATCGCTCCTGCGCTCCGGGTTTTGGCATTCAAGCTGGGCCAGCACTCGCTGCCGAGCCAGGGCTCCGGCGGCAAGCTCCTTGAGGTCGGCGCCCTGCCGGCCGGGAACGACCCCGGCATGGATGGAAAAGTTGAAGCAGTTTCGGGGATAACTCTTGTGCTGCAGCACATCGAGTTTCTTCAGTTCGCGACCGACCTCTTTGCAAATGTTTTCGGCCTCGCGCACCCCGTTCTCGGGCAGCACCGTGAGGATCTCATCCGTGCTGAAACGCGCGGAGTACCCTGCCCCTCCAACCGTTCGGTCCACGATGCTTGCAAGGGACTGGATGACATGCTGCGCCGCTATGTGGCCCACATGCTCTTCCACGGAGCCGAGATTCTCAATGCGGAAGACGATTATCGCGCCCTGGGATTTGCTGCCGGCAAAACCGCGCAGATAGCGGCGCTCGAAACGCCGGCGGGTATCAAGGCCGGTCAGTTCGTCCTTGAGG
Organism: Desulfocurvibacter africanus subsp. africanus DSM 2603; assembly: GCF_000422545.1. Lineage (NCBI taxonomy): Bacteria > Pseudomonadati > Thermodesulfobacteriota > Desulfovibrionia > Desulfovibrionales > Desulfovibrionaceae > Desulfocurvibacter > Desulfocurvibacter africanus. The sequence goes on along the minus strand of NZ_AULZ01000013.1, from coordinate 17,753 downwards.
GACTGCAAGCTGTTGGCGAATTCCTCCACCACCGGATGATCGAGCTGCTCCAGATCCAGGGGCGAACCCTCGAAGATGAACTTGCGCTCATAGAGGATGGCTATGCGGTTGGAGATGTAAAATACGTCCGGGATGTCGTGGCTCACCAGCACGGCCGTGAAGCCGAAGCGCTTCTGGTAATGGGCGATCATGGACAGCACGGCGTTCTTGCGGATGGGGTCGAGGCCCGTTGTGGGCTCGTCAAAGAGCACGATGGCCGGATCGGTGATGAGCGCCCTGGCCAGGGCCACGCGCTTGGCCATGCCGCCCGAGATCTGCGATGGATACTTGTCCGGCACCTCGGCCAGTTCGAGCTGGCTCATCTTGGCCATGACCTTCTCGCGGATCTCCGTCTCGCTCATGCGAGTCTTCTCTCGCAGCGGCAGGGCGATGTTCTCGAAATTGGTCATGGAGTCGAAGAGCGCGTTGTGCTGGAACATATAGCTGAATTGGCGCTTGACGGCTCTGCGTTCCTCGCCGCTCATGGCGCTCAGGGCCTTGCCGCGAAAGAGAACTTCACCTTCGTCGGGCGTGAGCAGGCCGATGATGTGCTTGAGCAGCACGCTCTTGCCCACTCCGGACTTGCCGATGATGGTCGTGACCTGTCTCTCGTAAATGCACAGGTCGACCTTGTCGAGGATCACACGCTCCCCGAAGGCTTTGGTCACGCCCCGAAATTCGATCAATGGTTCCCTAGCCATGCGCGCTCTCCCTCACAGCAGAAATGATGTGAGTACGTAGTCCCAGACGAGGATGGCCACGCAGGAGATGACCACGGCCGAGGTTGTGGCTTGGCTGACGCCCCGAGCGCCGAATCCGTCCTGGCGCAGATGGGTGAAGTAGCCCTGATAGCAGCAGATGGACGAGACCAGCAGGGCGAAAAACACCGACTTGACGAAGCCGCCGGTGACGTCCTGCATGACCACGTTCGTCTCGATGCGATAGAAGTAGTCGCCGTGACTCAGGTGCAGGAGCGCCACGCCCGATATGTACCCGCCGAGGATGCCGAACACGTTGAACAAGGCCGTGAGCAGGGGAAAGCTTAATAGCGAAGCCGCCATCTTGGGGCTGACCATGAAGCGCACGGGATTGATGTCCATGGTGTCCAGGGCGTCGATCTGCTCCGAGATGCGCATGATGCCGATCTCGGCGGCCATGGCCGATCCCGCGCGAGCCGTGATCATTATGGCCGTCAGCACCGGTCCGAGCTCGCGGATGAGCGAGAGGGCCACGAGCGCTCCCAGCACCCCCTCGGAGCCGAACTTGACCAGAGTGTAATAGCCCTGGAGCCCAAGCACCATGCCCGTGAACATGCCGACCAGCGCAATGACGAAGATGGAGCGCGAGCCGATGAAGTACACTTGCGCGAGTATCTTCCTGAATTGCCACGGCATGGACAGGATATGCCAGAACGCCAGCCCGGTGAAGATGCCCCACCCTCCGAGCTCCCTGACGGCAAGGATGATCTGTCTACCTGCGAAAGCAAACGGAGCACCTAGTATTGCTGCCTGAATCGCCATGTACTCCCCGAATGCCGGCCGACTGCTGTTTTTGCTCACTCCGGCGAGAGCCGGCGGCATGGCGTATGCGTATACGATCGAAACACTTTTCCGGTCAACGAGTATAGGCTATTAGCCGAGCCTTGGCTGAATCAGCCATTGCACGCCCTGCTCCAGCTGGCTGGACTTGGTTCGGCGTCAACGCCGGATTTTAGAATGCATAGCAGTACATGCCTTTGACGGCTTTTGCAAACCCTGTCTGATTTTGTCCTGACTTTAGCTAAATAGTTAGTCATGTAAAGCAATTTCCGCCATATGCAGGTTATTTCCTCTGGCGTTTTCATGTGTTGTCCTGTACTGAGAAGTCCTTCGTACCACAAATAGTCCTTGATACAAATAGTGCAGCCTTCGTATTACCCTTCAACGCAGGAAGAGGTGTGCCCGTGCATTCGTTTCGTCTTGCACTCATTGCAGCGGCTCTAATACTATTCGGCGCATCGTCCGGCTACGGCGCCGGCTTCGCCATGTATGAATACGGCGCTCGTGGCAACGCTCTCGGCGGCGGCCTGGTGGGTCGAGCCGATGATCCCTCGGCCCTGGCTTACAACCCTGCAGGTATTACGCAGTTGGAAGGCACGGGCTTCATGGCTGGCTTCACGACCATCAATCCCGAGGCGAGCGTAGAGATCGACGGGACCACATACGATGCCGAAAGCAAATTCTGGACGCCTCCCCATCTTTACGCGACGCAGCAGTTGAATGATACTTTTTGGCTAGGCTTCGGTGTCTACTCCCGTTACGGCCTGGGCATCGAGTACGACGAGAACTGGGCCGGCCGCTACAACGTGTACGAGGCGAACATCCAGAGCCTGTCCATGAGCCCGACCCTGGCAGTCAAGGTGACTGATTGGCTGTCCGTGGCCGCCGGCCCTGAGATCATGTGGTTTGAGTTCAGTCAGAAGAAGAAGGTTGATCCTACTGTAGTAGCGGGAACCACGAGCCTTGCTACTGATGTAGACGCGCAGCTCGACGGCGACAGCTGGGGATACGGTGGTGTAGCGAGCATACATATCACTCCTGCAGACTGGCTACGCCTTGGTGCCACATATCGGAGCCAAGTCAAGCAAGAGGTAAAAGGTGAAGTTGACTTCACTAAAGGCGCAACGCCTCTTGGTCTTGCGGCATACTATAGCAGCATGTTCAATGACACCGATGCGAGTGGTACAATCACCCTTCCCGATTCATATACATTCGGCGTGGCCGTGTACCCCACGGACAAACTCTCCCTGGAATTTGATGCGATCTACACCCGCTGGTCCAGCTATGATGAATTGAAGATAGAATACGACAAAGCAGTTGTGCCCGCTATTGGCGGAAATCCCGCTGTTAATTCCTATGAATCCCAGAAGGATTGGGACGACGTTTGGCGCTTTCAATTCAGCGCCGAATACGCTCTGCTTGCGTGGCTCGACTTGCGCGCGAGCTATGTCTTCGACGAGAGCCCGATCCCCGATGGTCATGCCGACTACATGGTGCCAGCCAATGACCGACATATGTTCGGCGTAGGCACCGGCTTCCATATCACTGAGAATCTAGACGTGGACCTAGCATACAACTACCTGCACATCACCGACCGAAAGTTCAACCCCACGGCTGAACAGAGTGATGAGAACGTCGCTGGCAGCAGCAATACATTCAAGAACGGCCACGCTCATATGTATGCGCTCAGCGTAGGCTACCGCTTCTAACTCCGCTCCGCTTCTCTTATTCGCTTCTTGACCGGGAAAGGGACCTGCCCTTTCCCGGTTTTTTCTTTATCAAGCACCCTGATCTAGCCATATCCCTGTACTGAGCCAATGTTCTTATATGGCCAAGCAACCGGGCTTTCGACGGACCGTCCACTACGCCAAGGTCCATTTCACCTCATCTGACTTTGGGTGTGAAACGAGACTGTGCCTCAGTGCGCCGTTTTCGTCTCACACGTACAAACCTTGCGCAGACACTCCCTGTCCATGCATGTTCCAATCAAGAGATTCCACGCTTTACGCAAAGTGCATGCATCTTGCTCAACGTCATGTCGCCAGTCGTGGCCATGTAGTTTACGGCCATGACGACCTTATGCGCACATCACAATTCCAAGGGAGAGACGTCGTGAATCGAAGCCTGATGCCATGCCTTACCATTTTGCTGCTTTTGATTTGCTGCGCTGAGCAAGCCACCGCCCAAGGGGTGCATAAGAGCGGGCCGTATGTCGGATTGCGACTGGGACCATCCTTTGTCTTCAGCGACGACATGGAAATCGACGCCGCCGGGCGCGGATACATCCTGTCAGGATCGGATGACGATGAAGGCGTGCTGGGTCTTGGAGTTCTTGGCGGCTACGATTTCTACCCTGCCTACAGGCAACCGATTCGCCTTGAATTGGAGTACATGGGACGCAGCGACTTCGATTATTCCTACGGCAATGGAACCACCAATGTAGACGCGGACATCGGGGTGAGCACGCTTTTCCTGAACGCCTACTATGACTTCCGCACCAGCACCATATGGCAGCCATACGTAGGCATCGGCCTGGGTTCGGCGTTCCATGACATCGATGCCGGCGTATCGGGCAATTATGCCAATTTCAGCGGCGATGACGAATCCTCCGACCTGGCTTGGAACATCGGCGCTGGCGTGGGCCTGCGAGTTAATCCGCGCGTGATGCTCGATCTCGGCTGGCGCTACGCCAACTTCGGCACGGCCAAATACAATGTCCGCGGTAACACTGTAAGCACCGATTTGCGTGCCAGCGAGTTTCTGGCCGGGCTGCGCTACGAGTTCTAGCGCCCGCAATGATCATGGACTCTGTACTCGATATTGCCTATTCATGAGGCGCGCGGCGCACACCACCGACGCCAAGATCACCGCAAGGAGACGGGATGCTGACGGAAACAATCACTCGGTTCGCGGTCCAGTGTCTGGAAGCGACGGGATACCTGGGAGCGGGCTTGCTCATGGCCTTGGAGAGCATGATCGCACCCGTGCCCAGCGAAGCGGTCATGCCCTTCGTGGGCTTCCTCGTGGCTGACGGTCAATGGAGCCTCTGGCCTGCGCTCGCGGTCACAAGCCTCGGCTCCTTGCTTGGCTCGCTGCTCTCCTACCTCATGGGCTACTATGGTGGGAAGCCCGTGGTGCTCAAGCTCGGCAGGTTCCTGCTCCTCGATGCCCACGACCTGGAGATCACCGAGCGCTTCTTTCAGCGCCGCTGCTGCACCTGGGCCGTGTTCGCCAGTCGCTTCGTGCCTGTGATCAGACATCTCATTTCCATCCCTGCCGGCGTCGGCCGCATGAAGCTATTGCCATTCATGGCCGTCACGGTCGTCGGCGCCACGCTCTGGAACGGCTTTCTGCTCGCGTGCGGCATGCTGCTGCGCGAACACTGGGGCATTGTGCAGCGCTACTCACACCAGGTCGATATTGTCGTGGTCCTGCTCATGGGCTTGGCCGCAGCCTGTTTCATCTATATGCGTCTGCGATCCAAGCGGATCGCCCCTGTGCCGACCGGCGAGTAGTCCCGCCGTCACCAGCCTCCTGATAATGAAAGGGCTTGCGGTTTGAGCCGCAAGCCCTTCTTTCGTTTTCCTAGAGCAGATCGCTTTTAAGACGCCCGCTCCGGCGTTGACGGCGCAAGTGAATTGCGCCTACGCCTATGCGGCGGCAAGCCATGCCGACGCATGGCTTGCAGAGCATTTTTAAAAAGCAAAATGCTCTATACCTTGAGTAACCCTCGCCGTTCCCGCTCGGAGCACCCCAAAGCCGCCATAAAAAAGCAGGGCCGCCCGAAGGCGACCCTGCATGCTTGCTTGATATGGAGTACGGACCGGCTATTCGCGATCCGCCACACCCAGGGGTTCGTCCAGTTCCTCCAGGAACTTGTCGGGACGCTCGGCCTGGTCGGGCACATCGATCTCGGCCTCCATGTAGCGCCGGTATCCGGTGCCGGCCGGGATGAGCCGACCCACGATGACGTTTTCCTTGAGGCCGCGCAGTGCGTCCTCCTTGCCCTGGAGCGACGCCTCGGTAAGCACCTTGGTGGTCTCCTGGAAGGAGGCCGCGGAGATGAACGAGTCGGTGGTCAAGGAGGCCTGGGTGATGCCCAGCACCAGAGGCTCGGCCACGGCGGCCTTGCGGCCGTCAGCGATGCACTGCTGGTTCTCCTCCATGAACTTGTGCTTGTCCACCTGCTCGCCGGCCAGGAATGTCGTGTCGCCCGGATCGGTGACACTGACCTTCTTGAGCATCTGGCGCACGATGATCTCGATGTGCTTGTCGTCGATGCTCACGCCCTGGAAGCGGTACACGTCCTGGATCTCTTCCACCAGGTAGCGGGCCAGAACCTTCTCACCCTTGATCTTGAGGATGTCGTGCAGTTCGGGATAGCCCTCGGTAAGCAGCTCGCCCGATTCCACGAAGTCGCCCTCGCTCACGGTGATGTGCTTGCCCTTGGGGATGAGGTATTCCTTGGAGTCGCCGGTCTCGGGCGTGACGATGATCTTGCGTTTGCCCTTGGTGTCCGGACCGAAGGAAACCACGCCGTCGATCTCCGAGACCACGGCCAGATCCTTGGGCTTGCGAACTTCGAACAGCTCGGCCACGCGCGGGAGACCACCCACGATGTCCTTGGTCTTCGACGTTTCGCGGGGCTTGCGCGCTATGATGTCGCCGGCCTTCACGAAGTCGCCGTCGCGGATCATGATGATAGCGCCCACCGGCAACTGGAAGGTGGCGTTGACCATGCTATCGGGCCGCACCTTGACCCTGCCCTCTTCGTCCACGATGGAGATCGCGGGCTTGAAGTTGGTGGAGCGGTACTCGATGATGGTCTGCGTAGTGCGCTTGGTGGCCTCGTCCATCTTCTCTTGGTAGGTCTTGCCTTCCACGATATCCGAGAAGCGCACCGTGCCCTCGACGTCGGACACGAAGGGTTCGTTGAAAGGGTCCCACTCGGCCAGCATCTGGCCCTTCTTGATCAGCGACTCGGACTCCACGAACAGCTTGGCGCCGGAAGGCAACAGGTACTTCTCACGCTCGCGGCCCTGCTCGTCCACGATTGACAGCTGGCCGCTCTTGTTGAGCACCATCCAGTTGCCCTCGGCGTTCTTGACCGTCTTCACGCGGTGCAGCACGGCACGGCCGTTATGGCCGGACTCGACGCTGGAACGCTCGATTTCGCGGCTTGCCGTGCCGCCGATGTGGAACGTACGCATGGTCAACTGCGTGCCGGGCTCGCCGATGGACTGGGCGGCGATGATTCCGACAGTTTCACCAACGTTGACCAGACGTCCGCGGGCCAGGTCGCGGCCGTAGCACATGGCGCACACGCCATGGCTGCTGGCGCAGGTCAGACCCGAGCGGATGGTCATGGAGTTGAGCGCGGCATCGTCGATCTTCAGGGCCACCTGCTCGTCGATGACCGTGTTGGCGGGAATGATCAACTCGCCCTTTTCGTCATCGTAGATGTCAAACATGGTCACGCGGCCAAGCACGCGCTCCGACAGCTTCTGCTTGATGTCGCCGCCCTTGATGAGGTGCGAGACCTCCAGGCCGTCGACTGTGCCGCAGTCTATCTCACTGATGATGACATCCTGCACGACATCCACCAGACGACGGGTCAGGTAGCCGGAGTTCGCGGTCTTGAGCGCCGTATCGGCCAAGCCCTTTCGCGCGCCGTGCGTGGAGTTGAAGTACTGCAGAACCGAGAGGCCCTCGCGGAAACAGCTCGTGATGGGCGTCTCGATAATCTCGCCCGAAGGCTTGGCCATGAGGCCGCGCATGCCGGCAAGCTGGCGCATCTGGTCCTGGTTACCTCGGGCGCCCGAGGTTACCATCATATAGATCGGGTTGAAGCTGGAGTTGGCTTCCTTCTTCCCGGTCTTGGGGTCCACCAGGATGTCGATGGAGATCTCTCTCATCATCTCCTTGGCCACATCGTTGGTGCACTTGGTCCAGACGTCCACCACCTTGTTGTACTTCTCAGTACGCGTGATGATGCCTTCCTGGTACTGGCGCTCGATATCATCCACCTCATCATGGGAGGCCTGCAACAGCGGAGCTTTCTTCGCCGGGATGCTCAGGTCCTTGACGCCGATGGTCACGCCGGCGCGAGTCGCGTACTCGTAACCCATGTCCTTGAGGCGGTCGCAGAGGATGACCGTGGCCTTGATGCCGGAGGTGCGGTAAGCCTCGCTGACCAGACGGGCGATGTTCTTCTTGTTGAGCACCACGTTGCCCATCTCGAAGGTCATCTCCGCGGGTAGGATCTCGCTCACGATCACGCGGCCAGGCGTGGTGTCGTGCAGCTTGCCGTCGATACGCACCTTGATGCGCGAGTGCAGGTCCACGACTTCGTTATCGACAGCCGCGATGACCTCCATCTGATCGGCGAAGATCTTTCCCTCGCCCCTGCTGAAGGAGCGCTCCACGGTCAGGTAATACAGACCGAGCACTATGTCCTGGCTCGGGTTGATGATGGGCGAACCGTTGGAGGGCGAGAGAATGTTGTTGGTGCTCATCATAAGCACGCGGCACTCGATCTGCGCCTCCACGGACAGCGGAACGTGCACGGCCATCTGGTCACCGTCGAAGTCGGCGTTGTACGCCGAGCAGACCAGCGGGTGCAGACGGATGGCCTTGCCCTCGACCAGCAGCGGCTCGAAGGACTGGATGCCCAAGCGGTGCAGGGTCGGCGCGCGGTTGAGCATGATGGGATACTCGCGCACGACCTCTTCCAGGATGTCCCAGACCACCAGCTCTTCGCGCTCGACCATCTTCTTCGCGCTCTTGATGGTCGAGGCGTAGCCCCGCTCCTCAAGCTTGGAGTAGATGAAGGGCTTGAACAGCTCCAGGGCCATCTTCTTGGGCAAGCCGCACTGATGCAGCTTGAGCTTGGGGCCCACCACGATGACCGAACGGCCGGAGTAGTCCACGCGCTTGCCGAGCAGGTTCTGGCGGAAGCGGCCCTGCTTACCCTTGATCATGTCCGACAGGGACTTGAGCGGGCGGCCGTTGGTGCCGGTGATGGCCCGGCCGCGGCGGCCGTTGTCGAACAGGGCGTCCACCGCCTCCTGGAGCATGCGCTTCTCGTTGCGGATGATGATATCCGGCGCGCCCAGCTCCAGCAGCCTTTTCAGGCGGTTGTTACGGTTGATAACCCTGCGGTACAAATCGTTCAGGTCGGAGGTGGCGAAGCGGCCGCCGTCCAGCGGCACCAGGGGCCGCAGTTCGGGCGGGATGACCGGAACGACTTCCATGATCATCCACTCGGGCTTGTTGCCCGAATCGCTGAACGCCTCCACGATCTTGAGCCGCTTGGTCAGCTTCTTCTTTTTGGTCTGCGACTTGGTGGTCTGCGACTCTTCGCGCAGTTCAACTCGCATCTTCTCCAGGTCCAGCTCTTCCAGCAGAGCGCGCACGGCCTCGGCGCCCATGCCCACGCTGATGGCTTCCTCGCCGTAGTGGTCGATGACCTGAAGGTACTGGTCCTCGGAAATGACCTGATACTTGGACAGGTTCGTATCCCGAGGATCCATGACTACATATGAATCAAAGTAAAGCACCTTCTCAAGATCGGCCATGGTCATATCGAGCAGGGTGCCGATCTTGGAGGGCAAGGTCTTGAGGAACCAGATGTGCGCCACGGGCGCGGCCAACTCGATGTGGCCCATGCGCTCGCGCCGCACCTTGGATGCGATGACCTCAACGCCGCACTTCTCGCAAACGATGCCACGGTGCTTCATGCGCTTGTACTTGCCGCAATTGCACTCGTAGTCCTTCACCGGCCCAAAGATCTTGGCGCAGAAGAGGCCATCGCGCTCCGGCTTGAATGTCCGGTAGTTGATGGTCTCCGGCTTCTTCACCTCGCCAAAGGACCACTCGCGGATCTTCTCGGGCGACGCGATGGAGATCTTCATGGCCTTTATTCCCTGGGCGGGAATGCTCGTGGCCGAGGTCTGGCGGAATGCGAACAGATCATCCAACGTCATATTTAAACCCTCGCACTATCAAGGTTGCGAATCATGCCAAGGAGCCTTGTCCGCAAGCCATGGCTACCTTTCAGGAGCCCGGTTCTTGCCGACTCTTTTGCGCTCCTCGGGGATGAGCGTCACGTCGAGGCCCAGAGACATGAGTTCCTTGACCAGGACGTTGAAGGACTCGGGCAGGCCCGATTCCAGGAAGTTCTCTCCCTTGACGATCTTCTCGTACATCTTGACGCGCCCGGTGACATCGTCGGACTTGACCGTCAGGAACTCCTGCAGGAGGTTGGCCGCGCCGTAAGCCTCCAGAGCCCAGACTTCCATTTCGCCAAGCCGCTGGCCGCCAAACTGGGCCTTGCCGCCAAGGGGCTGCTGCGTCACCAGAGAGTATGGGCCCGTTGAGCGGGCGTGAATCTTTTCATCCACCAAGTGGTGCAGCTTGAGCATGTACATGACGCCCACGGTAACCCTGTTGTGCAGCATATCACCGGTGCGGCCGTCGAAAAGCACGCTCTTTCCGTCATCGGGCAGGCCGGCTTTCTTGAGCAGGCCCCATATGTCATCCTCGCTGGCTCCATCGAAGACCGGTGTCTTGCATACGAAGCCGTTGCGAATCTCTTGCAGGCTGGCCTTGAGTTCTTCGGAGTCCATGGCGTCGATAAGCTCGCCCATGTCCGTGAAGATCTCCTTGGCCTGTTGACGCAGAACCTCGTCGGCCGCGCCGGAATCAACCAACTCCGCAAGCTGCTTGCCGAGTTCCTTGGCGGCCCAGCCAAGGTGCGTTTCCATGATCTGGCCGATGTTCATGCGCGAAGGCACGCCAAGCGGGTTGAGCACGATGTCCATGGGGGTGCCGTCGGCGAAGAAGGGCATATCCTCCGCGGGAAGGATGTTGGAAACAACGCCCTTGTTACCGTGACGGCCGGCCATCTTGTCGCCCACACTCAACTTACGCTTAACGGCGATGTAAACCTTGACCATCTTGATCACGCCCGGAGGCAGATCGTCACCCTCGGTGACCTTGGTCTTCTTGCGCTCGTAGACATTGCGAATGAAGCGCACCTGACGCTCGTAGTCGTCAAGGATCTGCTTCACGGACTCGTTGGTGTCGCGGCTGACGAACATGCCGGCCAGCTTCTTGAGCGGCAACTGCTCCAGGACTTCCATGGTCAGGGACTTGTTCTCCTCCAGGAGCACTTCGCCCTTCTTCTTGCCCATGATGGTCTGGTTAACGCGATTATTTTCCGCCACGCCCCATATACGCCGGATCGTGGCTTCGTTGAGGCCCTGAATATGCTGAGTCTCCATACGGTCGAGCTTATGCAGCTCGTAATCCTCGATGAGCTTGGTGCGCTCATCCTTGTCGCTGGAGCGGCGGTTGAAAACCTTAACGTCGATGATCGTGCCCTCGATTCCAGGCGGAACCTTGAGGGAAGTGTTCTTCACGTCGCGGGCCTTGTCGCCGAAGATGGCGCGCAAGAGCTTCTCTTCCGGGGTCAACTGCGTCTCACCCTTGGGTGTGATCTTTCCCACCAGGATATCATCGGGCGCGATCTTGGCGCCGATGCGGATGATGCCCGACTCGTCGAGGTTTCTGAGCATCTCCTCGCCGACGTTGGGAATGTCGCGAGTGACCTCTTCAGGTCCCAGCTTGGTATCGCGGGCCACCAGCTCGAACTCCTCAATGTGCACGGAGGTGAACACATCCTCCTTGACCACACGCTCGGAGATCAGGATGGAGTCCTCGTAGTTGTAACCGCACCAGGGCATGAAGGCCACGAGCAGGTTCTTGCCCAGGGCCAAGTCGCCGTCCTGGATGCCAGGTCCGTCAGCGAGCACTGCGCCCTTCTTGACCACTTGGCCGGGATGGACCCGCGGCTTCTGGCCGAAGGACGAGTTCTGGTTGGACTTATGATACTTCTGCAACTCGTAGGAGCGCACGCCACCGGATTCGGGGAAGACCTCTCCGTCATAGACCACGACCACGCGGTCGGCATCGGCATAGGACACGACGCCATCGTGCTCGGCCAGCAGGCAGGCGCCTGAGTCGCGGGCCACGGTGCCTTCCATGCCCGTGCCGACCAGCGGCTTTTCGGTGCTGATGAGCGGCACGGCCTGACGCTGCATGTTGGAGCCCATGAGCGCGCGGTTGGCGTCGTCGTGCTCCAGGAAAGGAATCAACGCAGCGGAGATGGACACGATCTGGCCAGGCGAGATGTCCATGAGCGTGATGTCTTCACGCGGGGCCATGAACACGTCACCCTTGATACGCGCAGTAACCAGCGGTTCCGCGAAAGAGCGGCTCTCGTCCAGCGGCGCGTTGGCCTGAGCAATGACATGATCGGCCTCGCGGGAGGCATCCAGATAATGGATCTCGTCCGTGACCTGGGCGTTCCTGATAACGCGGTAAGGCGTCTCGATGAAACCGTAATCATTGACCCGAGAGAGTGTGGTCAGCGAGACGATAAGACCGATGTTCGGTCCTTCCGGCGTCTCGATGGGGCAAATGCGTCCGTAGTGCGAGGTGTGCACGTCGCGCACCTCGAAGCCGGCGCGCTCGCGGGTCAGACCGCCGGGTCCGAGAGCCGAAAGCCTGCGCTTGTGGGTCACCTCGGACAGTGGATTGGTCTGATCCATGAACTGGGACAGCTGCGAGGTTCCGAAGAACTCCTTGAGCACGGCTGCCACAGGCTTGGGATTGATAAGGTCGTGCGGCATGAGCGTGGCGACCTCTTGCAGGCTCATGCGCTCCTTGATCGCCCGCTCCATGCGCACCAAGCCGATGCGGTACTGGTTTTCCACCAGCTCGCCAACGGGCCTGACGCGACGGTTGCCCAGGTGGTCGATATCGTCGGCCGGGCCATGCGTGTCCTTGAGGAAGGCGAGCTGCTTGATGGCGCTCAGGATATCCTCGTTGGACAAAGTACGCTCGTCCAGAGGCCTGTCCAGGCTCAGACGCGCATTGAGCTTGTAGCGGCCCACGGGAGACAGATCGTAGTAGTCCGCGTTGCGGAACAGATTCTCGAAGAAGCTGGCCGCGATCTCGGGGGTCGGCGGAGAACTGGGGCGAAGGCGACGATAGATCTCAACCTGAGCCTGCTCAAGGTTGTCGGTCTTGTCCAGCATGAGCGTGTCGCGCAGGGACGAAGAGACATCCGCGCCGCGGGTGTACAGAGCCTGGAAGGTGCTCAGGGACGAGCGGCGCAGGTTCTCAAGCATATCGAGATGGATTTCCTCGCCGGCCTCGCCGATGACCTCACCAGTCTCGGTATCCACGATATCCGTGGCCAGGAAAAGGCCGAACAGCAAGTTGGGATCGATCTCGAATTCCTTGATCCCGGCCTCGCCTATCAGGCGCCAATGGCGCTTGGTGATGGGCTTGCCAGCCTTGGCGATGACCTCGCCCTTTGCGTCCACTATGTCGGCAAAGGCGTTGTCCTTGCGGTAGGATTTGGGATCGAATTGCAAGAATACCCGTTCGCCGTCCAGACGGTAAGTCTCGCGCTCGTAGAAGTAGTCCAGGATATCCTGCTTGGTAAGGCCCATGGCCTTGAACAGTATGGTCGCGGGCATCTTCCGGCGACGGTCGATGCGCACGTACAGGATGTCCTTGTGGTCGTAATCGAAATCCAGCCAACTGCCGCGCATGGGGATGACACGGCAGGAGTACAGCACGCGCTTGCTGGAGTGTGTCTTGCCGGAATCGTGCTCGAAGATGATGCCGGGCGACCGCTGGAGCTGGTTGACGATGACACGCTCGGTTCCATTAATGATGAAGGTGCCCTTCTCGGTCATCAACGGGATTGTGCCGAAATAAATATCCTGTTCCTTGATGTCGCGGATGGTCCGGTTGCCGGACTCCTCGTCCACGTCATAGACCACCAGGCGGACCTTGATGCGTATGGGCGCTTCGTAGGTCAGGCCCTTGGAGATGCACTCGACCTGATCGAACTTGGGTTCGCCGATCTCATAGCTTACGTAATCGAGGCTGGCGGTCTTGTTAAAGTCCTCGATGGGGAACACCGAGCGGAAGACGCCCTCCAGGCCGTAGTCCTCCCGGCTTGCCGGCGGGACATCCATCTGCAGGAACTGCATGTAAGAATCAATCTGCAAGTTCAGCAAATGTGGTATGGATAACGCGTAGCTTATTTTCCCGAACTGTTTGGCAAGTTGGCCCATGGTATCCTCATCAACCTAGTTTCGGTTAACTGGGAGTATGCCCGATATTGTTGACACGCCGATGATTTCGGAGGTATCGGCGCGGTTGTATGCTCCTGGGAAGACGTCGCACAAATTGCAATGTGCGGACGTTGTGAGTGTGGACATCGAAGTGTTCATGGTCAAGGGTGTGACCTTCCTCTAAAATCCTACACGATCGGTCCACAAAGAGCGAGACTAGATTAAGACAACCTTGAGCACTGCTCAGCGCAAGGCTTCTCAAAACGGGTAAAAGAGCGCAAGACTCCCTGCGGAGCCCTGCGCTCTTCCCGTCTAAAGGAAAGAAGTAGTAATCTACTTGACTTCGACTTCAGCGCCAGCCTCTTCAAGCTGCTTCTTTGCAGCCTGGGCGTCATCCTTGGACACGCCTTCCTTGATGGCGGAAGGAGTGCCGTCAACCTTGTCCTTGGCTTCCTTGAGGCCAAGACCGGTGAGAGCGCGCACGACCTTGATGACGGCGATCTTGTTGCTGCCGGCACCCTTGAGGATAACGTCGAACTCGGTCTTCTCCTCGACTGCCTCGGCGGGAGCGGCCGCGGGCATGGCAGCCATGGCCATCGGGGCCGCGGCGGACACGCCGAACTTCTCCTCGAGCTCCTTGATGAACTGGGACAGCTCGAGCACGGTCATGCCGGCGATGAAATCGACTACTTGCTCTTTGGTGATATCAGCCATTTGGGATACTCCTCTCGAATGTGTTACGCTTGTTTAGGCTGCCTCGGCCTTCTTGTCCTTGAGCGCGGTCAGGACATTGAGCAGGCCGCGGGGCACGTTGGCCAACAGCGAGACAAAGTTGGTGGGCACGGCGTTCATGGTGCCAAGGACCATGCCGAGCAGTTGCTGCTTGCCGGGGAGCTTGGCCAGATCCTGGACTTGGGCTTCGGTCAGAAGCTTGCCTTCCAAGCTGGCGAAACGCACGGAGAACTTCTTGTTGACCTTGGCGTACTCAACCAGGGTCTTAGCCACGACAACCGGATCGTCAAACCCGAAAGCTATGGCGTTGTTCTCCTTGAGGCGTTCCCCAAGGGGCTTGTGCATGCCGCTGGAAGTGGCAATGCGAGCCAAGGTGTTCTTGACCACGGCGTAGTCCACGCCTGATTCGCGCAGCTTAACGCGAAGCTCGGTGATCTCTTCAACCTTGATGCCCTTGAAGTCCGTGACCACACAAATGCTCGCCCGGTCGGCTCTCGCCTTGATCTGGTCGATAATCTGCGCTTTTTCCGACCTGTTCACGTGTCTCTCCTGGATTAGGAGGTTAACCGGGCGGGAGAGGAGCCAATCAGTCTACCGCGGGAGATTAAGGGCCTTCGCCCGCCAGCGGTCTTGGACTCACTATCCCATGGGTATTCTATATATTATAATCAAGACTAAGCTAAAAAGCCTAGCCCGCCTTTACCTAACCCTCGACAAACTTGCGAGCTTCGACCGAGTCGATCCTGAAGCCAGGTCCCATGGTCGTGCTTACAGCCATGCCCTTGATATACGTGCCTTTAGCCGTGGAGGGCTTGAGGCGCAGGATCTGATCGGCGATCGCCTTGAGGTTTTCCAAAATCTTGCCGGGCCCAAAGGAAACCTTGCCCAGAGGGGCATGCAGCACGCCGGCCTTGTCAACCTTGAACTCAACCTTACCGGCCATCTGCTCCGAGACCGCCTTGGCGAGGTCAAAGGTAACCGTACCGGTCTTGGCATTGGGCATGAGTCCGCGGGGACCCAGCACGCGGCCGATTTTACCGACCTGAGCCATCATATCAGGCGTCGCGATGGCTTTGTCAAATTCGAGCCAACCGCCCTGAATCTTCTCGATCAGGTCCTCGGCGCCAACGAAGTCGGCACCGGCGGCCTTGGCTTCGGCCTGCTTCTCGCCCTGGCAGAACACGGCGATGCGCACAGTCTTGCCCAGACCGTTCGGCAGCGAGACAGCGCCGCGCACCATCTGGTCGGAGTATTTGGGATTCACGCCGAGATTGAAGGAAATATCCACAGTCTCATCAAACTTGGCGTAGGCCCTCTCGACGGCATGCTTTACGGCCTCTTCAACCGAAAAGCGCTGCTCGAGAATATCGAGTCCTTCAATTGCCTTACGAAACTTTTTACCATGCTTGGGCATCTTTGGATCCTCTCCTACACGACATCTATGCCCATGCTGCGGGCGGTACCCATGATGGAGCGGACGGCAGCGTCCAGATCCTTGGCCGTCAGGTCCGGCAACTTCAGCTTAGCAATCTCGCGGACCTGGTCCATGGTGACTTTGCCAACCTTGTTGCGGTTGGGTTCACCGGAACCCTTCTCCAGCTTGGCGGCTTTCATGACGAGCACGCTAGCCGGCGGCGTCTTGGTGATGAAGGAGAATGACCGGTCAGCATAGACGGTGATGATGACCGGAATAATCATGCCCTTCTGGTCCTGCGTCTTGGCGTTGAATGCCTTGCAGAACTCCATGATGTTCACACCTTGCTGGCCCAGGGCCGGGCCTACCGGTGGCGACGGATTCGCCGCGCCGGCCGGAATCTGCAATTTGACTTTGCCAGTGATTTTCTTGGCCATTGTCTTTTAAACCTCAACGCTTGCCGTTGCTTGTAGCCACTAGCTCTTGCTCACCTGGACGAAATCGAGCTCAACGGGGGTCTGGCGCCCAAAAATGGATACCGAGACCTTGAGCTTGCCCTTGTCGTAATTGACTTCCTCGACAGAGCCGTTGAAGCCGCTGAAAGGGCCGTCAATAACCCTGACTTCGTCGCCGCGTTCGAAGTGGAACTTTGGCCTGGGTTTTTCCTGCCGCTGTTCCATCATCGTCAAAATTTTCTGGGCTTCGCTGTCGCGCATAGGCGTGGGTCGGTTCTTACCTCCCACAAAACCCGTGACTCTGGGGATGGTCTGTACAAGATGCCAAGAGAAGTCCGTCATGATCATTTGAACCATGATATAGCCGGGATAGAACTTACGCGTACTCGTACGCTTTTCGCCCTTGACCAGCTCAATGACCTTCTCCGTGGGCACCACCACTTCCTTGATGAGTCCCTGCTCCTGCCCGGTGCGCATCATTTCGCGGATGGTCTGCTCCACACGATGCTCGAATCCCGAGTAGGTGTGCACGATGTACCAGCGTGCTTTAGTATCGTTGGTTTCACTCATGCATACACCTAGGACAGGACTACCTGAATCAGTTTGGATAGCAGGGAATCTACCACTCCCAGGAAAATGCCCATGAGTGCGACCACGACGAGCACCGCAATAGTGGTCGCAGTGACCTCCTTGCGGGTAGGCCAAACCACTTTCTTGAGCTCACCCTTGGACTGCTCGAAGAACTCGCGCAACTCAGAAACGCGAGTACCAATGGTATTGGCTTCCGGCTTCGCTGCAACCTGGGTCTTGCCAGGCTGGACAGTCTTTTTGGTCTCTTCGGTGGTCGTCTTTGTCTGCTTAGCCATGGCCATCCCAAATTTGTGGCAGGCCAGGAGGGATTTGAACCCCCAACCCCCGGATTTGGAGTCCGGTGCTCTACCGTTAGAGCTACTGGCCTATCAGATTGCGCCTGGGGCCAAGAGCCCCAGGCGGATCAACCAAATGCTTACTTCACTTCCTTGTGCGCCGTGTGCTTACGGTCCCACGGGCAGTACTTGTTCAGCTCAAGTCGCTCGGAAGTGTTTTTCTTGTTCTTCATTGTAGCGTAGTTGCGACGCTTGCACTCGGTGCATTGCAACTGAATATTGATTCGCATCTGTATTTACTCCGTGATTTCGGAGACAACGCCGGCGCCCACGGTGCGTCCGCCCTCGCGGATGGCGAAGCGCAGGCCCTTCTCCATGGCGATGGGGGCGATCAGCTCGACCATGAACGTGGCATTGTCGCCGGGCATGACCATCTCCACGCCCTCGGCCAGGGTCACCACACCGGTGATGTCCGTGGTGCGGAAATAGAACTGCGGACGATATCCGGAGAAGAACGGCGTATGACGGCCGCCCTCTTCCTTGGACAGAATGTA